>CAYWYT010000431.1:0-2163 GCA_964462665.1 uncultured Woeseiaceae bacterium
ATGTCAGCGCTCGCGTCGAGCAAAATCGAGCGCCGCACGCTTCCCTGCCAATAGTCGAAATGGGCAATCCTGCGAAGCGATGCTTCAATGCCCCCGAGTACGACAGGCACATCGGCGTACGCCTCTTTGCAGCGCTGCGAGTAGACCAACGAACAACGATCAGGACGTTTGCCCGCAACACCACCCGGCGTATAAGCGTCGTCATTTCTGACTTTCTTATCAGCCGTGTAGCGATTGATCATCGAGTCCATGTTGCCTGCGGCAACACCGAAGTACAGGTTTGGTTTCCCTAACTCTTCGAAAGCATCTTTGGATTGCCAGTCAGGCTGCGCGATGATGCCGACGCGAAAACCGTTCGCTTCGAGCAGTCGGCCGATGATTGCCATGCCGAATGACGGATGATCTACATACGCATCGCCCGTGACAATAATGATGTCGCAGGAATCCCAGCCCAAGGCGTCCATTTCCGCACGCGACATCGGCAACTGCGGAGCAATGCCGAAGCATTCAGCCCAGTACTTGTTGTAGTCGTGCAGTGCGGTGGCAGGTTTGGACATCGGTTACTACTTCGAATCAGTTCTTTGTGACTTCGGTGCCGCGCGGCCATTTGTCGCTAAACAACTCCGATCGAAGATTCAGGTTACGGGCCATGCCTTCATAGGTAATAGTTAATGAAGCACCGTCGGTTGCGTTAATTTGCTGGCGCTTTGGTAGCCAGGACGCTTGATCAATCCATAATTGAACATTTCGGATAACCGCTCGTGCGTCGTCTTTCTTCGGTGTCAGTTCCATTTGCAGGGTCCGCGATTCGCCGATTTCTTCTTCTCTTAGAATTGTAATCAGGTAATTGTCACGCAAATCCTTTCCGGTGGTGCTAAAGCCAAGACGTATGAATGGCTCAAGACGATCAGCGTGATCACGAAACCGGTATTCCTGGACAGTCTTCGTTGCGGCGTCATGAATCATCACCTTGTCTCGATCGACCAGTCGCTTGATGGAACTGTCATCTGCGTCATAACGCATCTTGCCGTCCTTGCGGATAAAACCGGTGCCGACTGAACGACTTTCGGTGCCATCAGCAGAGGTATTTACGACGGTCGCTCGGGCCATAAAGGTTTCGAAGTCGTCTGCCTGGTCTTCGATTTGACTTAGTGCTTCGTCAAGTTCCCAGGTGATCTGCGGCGCTTGCGCAAAGGCGCCAGCTGACAACATCAATGTCATGAAAGCGCACGCAGTGCTGGTCACTCTAATATTCGTTTTCATTGTTATTCCCTTCTAAGTATTGTCCTAAAAGCAATCAGCCCAGGATGGCTGGCTGAGCATTATAGCTGCTCGAGAAGGGAAACGTTGTCGCTAATTGGGGGGCAGGAGCCTACACTCGCAGTCGCAAACACTCTCGGAGAATAGATTGTCGGACGAAACGCTGGATCGAATACAGAAAGAATTGCATGAGTTGAATGCCAATTTGGCGGATGCGAACGATATCGCGACGCTAGCAGCGTACAAGGCAATGCCGCCGGAACTTGATAATGACAGCAGGAAAGCATTGAAGCTGCTGCGTGACAAAGTGATGGAAAGAGCGAGAAGTCGTGCCGCAAACTATCTGTCTGCCCAGAGCTAGCTCATCCTATGGCAGCAGCTTCTGCTGCTAAGGCGGATCTCGCCTTGTCGGCGCAGGCACTCTGATGCCAGCAACGCCAGGCCGAAAACGAACGCCCCAGGATCGAGCTTCTGTGAGATCCTCTGAAGCCCATACGATTGTGAGAGATGACGCGTGCAGCAGATCCTAAACGAACAAGAGGCCCGGGTCGTAGGGAGCCTCATAGAGAAGTCGCTTACAACACCGGATCAGTATCCGATCACGTTGAACGCGCTCACCAATGCGTGCAATCAAAAATCCGCCCGACATCCGGTTATGTCGATGTCGCAGGGCGAGGTGCAGCATACGATTCGTGCCTTAGAAGAAAAACACTTGGTGGTGACCGAGGAAAACTTCAAGAGTCGCACCGAAAAGTATTCGCAGCGATTTTGCGGTACCCGTTACAGCGGTCATCAGTTTGATGCAGCACAGGTCGCTGTCGTCTGTTTGTTGTTATTGCGAGGACCGCAGACGCCTGGAGAGCTGCGCGCCCGCAGTGGTCGATTACATACTTTTGCAGACAA
>CAYWYT010000432.1:0-2159 GCA_964462665.1 uncultured Woeseiaceae bacterium
TCGTGATATTGATCAGAGGCACAGATATGCGAGCGCCAGTGCCAGGGCCACGATTCGATTGTCGAATATCGGGTCGGCCCGGTTCTTCCAGCCGCTGAATCTGTCCAATTGCATTCGGGATGCCGGTTTCCGGAAACAGGTTGATGATGTTGCGACCACCGTCTTCAAAAACACGAAACACATCGCCTGGCTTTACAGACTCCCAGGCGGGCAGCGGGTTTAGCTCCGGTAAAATGCCGTATCGTGCTGCAAGCGCCGGATCGATCGGCGCACCGATTATCTTGGCGGGTTCGCCGTCGGCGGTGTAACTCTCACCCAGCAAATAATTCTTGTACGGCAAAATCCCGTTGTTATAGGCAGCGCCGCCCCACAGCATGGCGCCGGTCGCCATCATGCTGCGGATGTTCGCATCAATGATTGGCTGGTGGCACGCGCCGCAGGCCTCGCTCGCAACCCGATAGTCCGACGGGTTGATGAAACGCAAAAACTCGGCGCTTTCCCGATTAAGCAAAGTGTAGGACTGTTTAGGATTCGCGCTGGAAGGATAGTGCCAGCTCGCAGGGTACAGCGGTTGTACGTGTGCGTTGTCGCGGGCATCTGCATAAGCATGCTCGGTCGGCGCTCCGGCGGGTGCCAACACGCCCGGGTTTCCGCCATGGCAATCCGTGCAGCCAAGTACGACAGCTCTGCTTACATGCATCGTCACAGCATCACTGTCCGTGTGGCAACTAACACAGCCTGTACTTTTGTTATCGGCATCGGCTTGCTGTTGCTGTGCCGGAGCAGGGGGGGAGTTCGCGTACGCAATCGATCGCGCTTTCTCACCGTCGGCAGCGAACGCAAGACCATAAGCGGCTGCGAACACAACGAAGACTAATTTCTGTGCAAGATTTTTCATCAGTAAGCGAATATCAAATTTGCGAATATTGAATACGGTATTTCATCGGAGCCGAACAAATCTTTGTAACCTTGTTGTGGTATCAGGACGGAACCGGCGAGCCTGAAGACGATATTTTGCGATGTAAACGGCCGGTATATCGCTGACAACGATACATCTACACCGATGCGACGGTGAATATCATCCTGATTGCGTGCGGCTTCCAGAACTGCGGTGTCGACGAAGAACAATTGGTTCAGATGCAGTGATGCACGAATTTTTGGCGTGATATCTGCATCCACTCCGAGACCGAGCAAGGTCACGCCAGGGTTGGTGAAATTGGATTGGCCCTGCCCCTTGTTGGGGCGTAGCGAGTTCAGCAGACCATTTTGACCGGAGATCGCTACGCGACCGCCACCCAGCAACGGAATAGCCTGACGAATCCAGAAACTGGTGTCGGCGCCGGCAATTAGCGGATTTTCGAGGATGGCATCGAATCCGGTCGATCTGTCATCGAAAGGATCATCGTCACCGCTGCCGTAAACGCCAGTTGCCTTTACCCGCAACCAGTCGAAATCGTACGACAACTCCAATGCGGCAAAGGCTGCGCTGATGTCGCTCTTGTGATCAACGAACGCTGCGGGTGTCTCTTCACCAAACGCATAGTACGCCGATGCGGTCACATTCCAGCGGCCAATGTGTCCGTCTCCATTGTAGCCAAGGTAGGTAACGTCGTATTTGCGGTTTTTCTGAACGCCAATCGCAGCAGGGCGTGTAAGGAAACCGTTATCGTCAACAAAATCTGTGTCCTGCTCGTCGTTGCGGTTGTGTATTAAAGCGAGCTGCGAAGTAAAGCCCAACACCGGAAAGTCCTGCCGGTACAGGTTGAACATGATGACGTCATCATCGCGCAGCGTGGAGCTGTTTAAACCGCTGTTAGTATCTTTTTCAAGGCGTCGGAACCAACCCAGATTGTATTGCCAGCGATTGTTATCGCGTGTACCAAACAGGCGAACACCAACCGGGCTGTCCTGAAACAGGAAGCCGCGGAAGTCAGTTGTTATCGGTTGGATTCCGAGACGAATGCTGTCGAAATCATAGTGGTCAGAAACGTTGCGCAGGTGTTTGTCGACAAATAAGGATTGTACGCCGACAAATGATTCGGTCCTGCGTTTGTCCGCCGTAGTGTCGACCTTGAGAACGCCCGCCTCCTTGACTGCGACACTCGTCAGATTGAATACAGGCGTAAAACGAAATTCCCAGTCTGGTGGGCGAAACACAG
>CAYWYT010000433.1:0-2149 GCA_964462665.1 uncultured Woeseiaceae bacterium
GTGGACTGGCACAGAGACTCTACGAGCAGCAGGCGGCAGAAGCCGGTGCAGAATCATCAGATGAAGCCCCGGTCGATGATAATGTCGTCGATGCGGAATTCGAAGAAGTTGACGACGACGACGAATCGAAGTCTAAATAGCAGTCGAAACAATTACGGCGCCGCTTGCGGCGCCTTTTAATGAAGAGCCATGTCCAAACGCGACTATTACGAAGTACTTGTGGTTTCAAAATCAGCGACCGGCGATGAGATAAAAAAATCTTATCGCCGTCTTGCTATGAAGCACCATCCCGATCGCAATGCAGGCGACGAATCCGCTGAAGCGAAATTCAAAGAAGCGAAAGAAGCTTACGAAGTTCTGAGCGACAGCGAGAAGCGTGCGACTTATGACCAGTTTGGTCATGAAGGCCTCAGCAGGGGGCAGGGCGGTCAGGGTGGCTTCGGTGCAGAAGGATACGGCGACATCTTCGGCGATATTTTCGGCGATGCTTTTGGCGATATTCTCGGCGGCGGTCGCCGCCGCGGCCGTCAGGTTTTTCGCGGTGCCGACCTCGGTTACGAACTGCGCCTCGATTTGGAAGACGCGGTAAGTGGCGATTCGGTCACTATCGATGTGCCGACCCAGGTTGCTTGCGAACCCTGCAGTGGTAGTGGCGCCAAAGAAGGTTCAGAGCCTGTTACCTGTACAACCTGTAATGGCGCGGGTCAGGTACGAATGCAACGCGGCCATTTCTCTGTGCAACAAGCCTGCCCGGCTTGTAAGGGTGTCGGCACGGTCATTTCAGATCCATGTCCGGATTGCCATGGTCGCGGCAGAGTACGAAAGACCAAGACGTTATCCGTAAAAGTCCCTGCAGGGGTTGATGACGGTGATCGAATTCGTCTGTCAGGTGAGGGTGAGGCTGGTCGCAACGGCGGCCCTGCCGGCGATCTTTATGTAGAGATTCGCACCAACCCACATAAGATTTTCACCCGTGATGGGCCTGATTTGGCATGTGAAGTGCCCGTGAGTATTGCGATCGCTACTTTGGGCGGCGACGTCGAACTGCCGACGCTCAACGGCAACGTATCGCTGAAAGTGCCTGCTGGTACTCAGTCAGGCAAAATTTTCCGCTTGCGAGGAAAAGGTGTTATTACTGTGCGCGATCCGCGTCAGGGCGATATGTTCGCCAAGGTAGCGGTAGAAACGCCGGTTCATCTCACCGCAGAACAGAAAGAGTTACTCGAAAAACTGGATGACTCAATTCGTGCAGGCGGAGAAAAACACAGCCCGCGAGCGGGTGGATGGCTTGACACGGTGAAACGATTCTTCGACCGCATCAGTTAGCAGGAGCATTTAGATCGCAGTCATACGCATAGGTATCGCTGGCGCGGGCCGCATGGGCAAGGCGATCCAGCAGGCGGTAGATCTGGCTGATGATCTGCAGGTTTCCGGGGTGTGGACACGCGCAAGCTCGCTCGACGAAATTCTGGCCGCATCGGATGTGTTAATCGATTTTAGTCTGCCGGCAGCCAATGCCGAGGTTCTGGCAGGAGTGAGTAAGCACCAAACACCCTTGGTCTGCGGTGTCAGCGGACTGGATGCAGATCAAATCAGTGCAATGCAGGCAGTAGCAGCCGCGGTGCCGGTGGTCTTCGATCGTAATATGAGTCAAGGCGTCACCGTACTAGAGAGTATTGTGCAACGGGCGGCCAGCTCGCTAGGCCCGGAATTCGCGGTCGAGATTCACGAAACGCATCATATCCACAAACTCGACTCGCCCTCAGGAACAGCGCTGAAACTCGCCGAATCCGTCGCCGCAGGCAAAGGCGTAGCCCCGGCTGATGCTGAAATCGGGTTCGAGGTCGAGCGTCGTGGCGAAATAGCGGGTGACCACAGCGTCATTTTTTCCAGCCCGACCGAGACTTTGACCTTCAAACATAGCGTTACGACCCGGCAAGTGTTTGCGGACGGGGCTTTGCGCGCCGCACGCTGGGCCGTCGCCCAGAATCCGGGCTGCTACCAAATGCGTGACGTACTGTTCGCCGACAAATGAAAACATTAAAAAAAGTCGTGTTGTAGTCTGGCGCGATCTGCTGCGCTTCAGTAAACTACGCCGGATCGCTGGGCGGTCAGCGAAAAACCAGCGGGAGGCCATGTCCTTCCGCTT
>CAYWYT010000434.1:0-2129 GCA_964462665.1 uncultured Woeseiaceae bacterium
TTGATGACGATGCCGCCCCATTGTTGTACATCCTCAGGACCAACCGTGCCGTTAACGTCGGATACGGAAGTGATAGTGATTGGGTCGGTAGATGTACCGTTTGCGAGGATTCTTGAGCCGCGGTTTACGATGACGAAATCCTTGTTCGTCTGAAACGCGAGCGTTGCGCCAGCTTCGATGGTCAATGTCGGGCCATCCCCGCCAGCGGCGATACCAGCGGCTTGCAGATCTGCATTCGAACGATAGGTGTCGCCGACAAACAGACTCGAGGTAAAGATGTGTGCACCGCCATTGGGAAGCGCCGGAAGAATGAGGTCAACCATTAGATTATTCTTCGGGCCAACAAACGCAGAACTGTAAGTGCAGTTATCGTTACCGTCGTTGACTCCCTGAACTGTCTGGCCAGCGCTCACATAGGAAGCACAAATATCATCTGCGCCGCCGCCATTACCAATTGTCGTCGAATTGTTACTGTTACTAACCTGTGTACTTGGATCGATATTGATATCGCCACTTCCGCAAGCGGCCAAGGTCGCGCCACTTAGAACAACGGCTAGTAGTTTTCTGCAGTTCATTTTCTATTCTCCAGCTTTGCCGTACACGCCCGTCGTGCACGACTACGTTCGTTATTAGAAGCTGGCAGATTAGAAGTAACCCGTGACGATTCTGTGACAGATCGATTACGTTTCTGTTACGACTTTTTGATCAGGTCTTGAGAGAGAATCGATAGCCTGCACCGCGAACGGTCTGCAGGTAGCGATCATATTTGTAGGGCTCGAGGACACCGCGCAGTCGTCGCACATGCACATCCACTGTACGCACGCCGATTGACCGATCGCGATCCCAGACTTGAACGAGCAGTTGCTGGCGACTGAAGACGCGATCCTGATTCTTTAGCATGAATAGCAGTAAACGGTACTCGCGTGGCGCGAGCGAAACGAAATCTCCGTCTACAACGGCGCGGTGTCCGGCCATATCGATTGACACCCCGCCAGCACTAATCAGTTCCGACTGCAGAGGCTGAGAACTCTTGATCTGCGTGGCCACATTGTCTGGACTGACTATTACGTACCCAAGCTCTGTAAGTTCACGTGTAACTCGCTCTCTTGCGAGTGGGTCAGTCTCTACCAAGACTATTGAGTTCTGTGCCATCGCGTATTCACCTTAGCTTTTGCCGACTACAGACAAGGAGAACACCAACTGTTTACACGCTGATTACGTTTACATTGCATTTTTGTTACGAGAAAGCGGCAGGCACTACAAACACTGCCCTAGGCCACCCCTCCCTTGGACCTCAATCACCGCCGTTGTGATTTTGTCGATCAGTTGTTCCTTCTGATCCGGTGTCAGAACGTTCTTGATGACGTCGATCGTTACGAGTGTAATGTCACTCTTCCTCAGCCCGCCAATTTGGCCTTCAGGTGATCCAGCAGATGGGCCATGTCGGCGCTCGGGCTAAACTCGATCGCCTCGTAGTCCTCTTCGACCCGGATCGTGTGACCGGATGGCCAGTAGTACACTTCACCAGCGCGAACCGTCTCTTCCTGTCCATCTGCGAAAGTGACTGTAATCGCCCCCTTGAGTACGGTACCCCAGTGCGCGCACTGACAAAGATCCCCTGGCAAGCCCACCAGCAAAGGCGTCGCGTCCGCGCCTTTTGGAAAACGTATACGCGCGACATTCAGGTCACCCCAGTCGCGACCCTGGAAACAGATTTCCCCTGCCTCAAGGGCTACGGGCAAGTCGTCTTTATGTTCTTTCATGTGATCTCCCTTTTTGTTCACATTGCGGCGGTCCGTCCACCACTGGAAACATTTGTACGCCTGATGCACGCTGCAAACAAGGAGGTGGCATGGAGGTTTTCTGGAGCTTTCTATGCCACCGCCATGAAGTGTTCTATGCTCCGAGCAATGATTTACCGGTTTGAAAATTTCGAATTCGATTTGGCGCTGCTCGCGGCAGCCACGCAGGGGCGTGGCTTTTAACACAGTCTTGGTATTGAGGTGCTAGCAATATGACGATTCGAACAATATTCATTCTCGCGCTCTTTTCTCTGAGTCCAGTCATGGCAGTCGAAAATCCGGTTATCGCGATCATTGGCACCGGCGACATGGGTGATTCACTCGGTC
>CAYWYT010000435.1:0-2126 GCA_964462665.1 uncultured Woeseiaceae bacterium
TACTGACGGAGATATGGTAGGCGATATTTATGATATCGATGATGACAATGATGGAATCCTGGATACCACAGAAGGTAATAATGATAGTGACGGAGATTCTTATGCAGACAGCCTTGATATCGATGCTGATAATGACGGATTACCTGATAATATTGAAGCTCAGGGTACAGTGGCCTATCTAGCGCCATCAGGTATTGATGCTGACAAGAATGGTTTAGATGATGTTTACGAAAGTATTCCAGGTGCTGGAGAAGGTCTGGTAGCTTTCGATAATGACGGAGACGCTACTCCTGATTATCTTGATGCTGATTCAGACGATGATAATGTGCCGGATAGTCTTGAAGGTAATGACTATGATCATGACAGTTTTCCAAATGCTTTCCCAACCGGGACTGATGCTGATGAAGATGGTCTTGATGATGGTTATGAAGGATCTGATATCAATGACGGATTTGACGTTAACGATGAAATAGATGATCCATCAACCTTGCCAAATGCGGATAATGACGCGGAACTAGATTATAGAGATGAGGATGATGATAATGACGGTATCGATACTATTGATGAAGATCAAAATGGAAATAATGACCCAACTGATGATGATACCGATGGAGATATTGTAAGAAACTATCTTGATATAGATGATGATAATGACGGTATACTAACTAGAATTGAGGGTCTTGATGACGAAGATAATGACGGATTATCCAATTATCTTGATCTTGATGCAGATGGAGATGGCATTCCGGATAATATTGAAGGACAAAGTACGTTAGGATATGAGTTACCAACTTATGTTGATACCGACGGAAACGGCTTGGATGATGCTTATGAGAATTCACCAGGAAGCGGAGAAGGAATTTCAGTTGTAAATACTGATGGCGACGGGGATGCTGACTATCTTGATGATGACGCTGATAACGACAATGTTCCTGATGAGATTGAAGGACATGATTTCAATCACGATGGAGTTGCAGATATAGCTTCTTCTGGAAACGATCAGGACAATGACGGATTGGATGATGCTTTTGAAGGATCAGATACGAATGACGGATTTATTCCTAATGATGAAATAAATGACCCATTCACTGAGTTGCCTAATACTGATGCTGAGGATGACGTTGATTACAGAGACGCAGATGATGATAATGACGGAATTGACACGATTGAAGAAGATGATAATGAAGACGGAGATCCAACTAATGATGATTGTGACGAAGACTTTACGCCAAATTACCTGGATGTTACACCGTGTAATATTGTGCCTAACGGATTCTCGCCAAATGGTGATGGTAAAAATGACAGATTGGTTATACCAGCATTATCAACTTATCTCAACTTTGAAATGGAAGTATACAATCGTTATGGAAGTAAAGTGTACGAATACAAAAGAAGTGGATCACTTTCACCTGATTGGTGGGATGGAAGATCATCGAATCATTTGAATTTAGGTGATGATTTATTACCTGCGGGAACTTATTTCTACCTGATCAAATTTAACAGAGACGATAGAAAACCTGAAACAGGCTGGGTATACTTGAACAAATAACAATAATTAAATGCAAACGGGCAGTTGAAATGGCTGCCCGTTAAAACATAAAAAATTCCCCAATGAAAAATAAAATTATATACATACTACTAGGAATGTTACTTTGGGTAACAGACTTTTACGGGCAACAAGATCCTCAGTACACGCAATATATGTACAATATGAATATAATAAACCCTGCTTATGCAGGATCTAAAGGAACACTTAGTATAGGTCTTTTAGGGCGTTCTCAATGGACAGGTGTAGACGGGGGGCCAAAAACCATGACCTTTGATGCACACGCGCCAGTAGGAAAGAAAGTTGGAATGGGTCTTTCGCTTATTTCGGATGAAATTGGACCTGCCAAGGAACAGAACATATATGCTGATTTTTCATACACGGTGACCACTTCTTCAGAAGGAAGATTGGCTTTTGGATTAAAAGGGGGTGTAACCTTGCTAGATGTAAATTTACTAGACATTATTTTACCTCAAACTTCAACCGGAGATGACCCTCTGTTTGACGAGAATATTAACGATGCGTTTCCCAATTTTGGAGCAGGGGTTTATTATTATACCGATAAATGGTATTTAAGTTT
>CAYWYT010000436.1:0-2121 GCA_964462665.1 uncultured Woeseiaceae bacterium
TGACGACCCTGACAACAGAATCGAACGTAACTCAAAAACTCGGCAAGGGTTTTGGATTCCTCGCCATCGTCTACGCTCTTGTTATGTTGCTAGGCTCGATAACCGGTGGCACTAATCCACTGAAGCCTTTGGCCAGCGTGAATTTTGGCAGCGCTAGCGGTGTTACGGTTGCCGAAAATCAGCACATTGAATTTCAACGCATCAAGACGGTCGAAGACCTTGATCGTGAGCTCGCCGCCGCAGCCAGTGAAGGCAAGACGGCGATACTCGATTTTTATGCAGACTGGTGTGTCTCCTGCATCGAAATGGAGGAATACACATTTACGGACGGCGACGTGCAAGCAGCGCTGTCCAATACAGTATTGTTGCAGGCGGACGTCACCAAGAATGACGAACTGGATCAGGTATTACTGCAACGTTTCGGTGTCTTCGGACCACCGACGATTATTTTCTTTGGCAAGGATGGCCAACAGCGCCACGGCTATGAAGTCGTGGGATACATGAAGGCGAAGAACTTTACAGACCACGTAAACAAGGCTTTCACCGAAGTCATCTAATTCTAAAGGGTCCACCGTGCCAAGAGCAGCAGTAGTTATTATCGCGATCGTTTGCGCGATCGCAGGCAGTCTATTTTTCTTTAGCCAACAGCCAGAAGTCACCGAGCCTGTTGCCGTTGCAGTCGAGCCCGAAGTTTTAGAACCAACTTCCGCCGCAGCAACTCAAGTTGCGTTTGAACTCGATGGATTGGATGGCAACAAGCGCCAGTTCTCTGAATGGAACGGCAAACATCGCATCGTCAATTTTTGGGCGACCTGGTGCGCTCCGTGCCGTCGCGAAATTCCGTTGCTTAAAGCGTTTCAGGAGCAACACGGCGCAGACGACTTTCAGGTCCTCGGCATAGCCGTTGAATTTCCGGAACCCGTCATAGCGTACGCGGAAGAAACGCAGTTTAACTATCCGATTCTTGTCGGCGAACAGGATGCGATGGAGGTTGCCGAATCATCAGGCATTAGTTTCATTGGCTTGCCGTTTACGATGATCGTCGCCAAAGATGGCACGCTGGTAGGCGCCCACATGGGCGAAATACATCAGCAGCATCTGGACGACATCGTACGTGTGATGACTCAGCTGGATTCCGCTGAGATTGGCGTAGAAGAAGCACGCATCGCCCTCGACCTGATGTAACCCAGTGACAGTTACCGGTGTAGCACCATTTTGGTGCGTACTTTTCTCATCGATCTGACTGCCTGTTTGCGAAAGAGACGAATGCCGGATTACCTATCGGCCGCCCAGACTGCGAATGCTTGCGCAAGGATTCAAGCTCCTCTGCCGGGGTTGCGAAGGTGACATATTTTTTCCAGTCGACGATCCGCTCCAGCATAGGGCCGACCGTAACCATCCGGTCATCCTTACCCTCGATGTGGGCATGGTAGCTAGACCACTTCCATTGCGCAGGGTCGCTACACAGGCACGCGCGGACAGGATTCATCTCAACGTATCGCACGGCGGAAAATAAGTGCTCCTCGTCCATCGCGAATGAATGGTACCGCTCCTGCCACAAGTGCCCTTGCCATCCGTCGCGAGCGTTGATTTCGAGCGCGTACGTTCTATGCGACCGACCGAAGAGTTGGGCGAGGCCGTCTCGACGATTCGGAACAACTATCAAATGCACATGATTCGGCATGAGGCAGTACGCCCAGATCGCCACTTCGAGTTTCCTCTTAGTTGCGGCCATGATCTCAATGTACATTTCGTAGTCTTGATCGCAAAAGAAGGTTTTTTGTTTTCGCGCGCCACGTTGAGTCACGTGGTGTGGATATCCGGGCACGACTAATCTCGCCATTCTGGGCATGAAGCCACCAATCTCTCTGCAAGCTATCGGTATGCGGAATAATGACCGTTGACTCCGGCAAGGTCACCGCAAAAAACTGCCGCAACCATCCAGAAATGCACCAATATGAGGCACATTCGGTAACTGTCACTGAATGAGTTGCGCGAAAGTCTCTAAAAATGGTTAGAATTGCCGCCAACTTCGGTAAACTGGTTGGATTCGACGGCAAATGTCCGATTTATTGCTTTTAAACGGTCCCAATTTGAATCTCCTCGGCTCTCGCGAGCCTG
>CAYWYT010000437.1:0-2113 GCA_964462665.1 uncultured Woeseiaceae bacterium
AGACTCCTCCCAGTCCGCCCTTATCCACCTGGCTATCGGCCTTGTTTGACCAGCTCGAGGGTAGAACCAGCTCGAACATGCCAAAAAAGGAGAAGGCAAACACCATAAAAAGTGCAAAGAAGATCAGGTTGGGAATCCAGTGTGTACTCAATGCATTGGCTGCATTGGGACCCACATTTGATACACTTACAATAACGCCAAGCAGTGTATAGATGGCCATGATAGAGATTCCAAAGATCAGTCCCCGGAAAATCCCCCGGGTCTTGCTTTCACTTCCCTGCATAAAGAAGCTCACGGTCATGGGAATCATGGGGAAGACACAGGGTGTCAAAAGCGCTAGTAATCCAAGACCGAATGCCAGCCAGAAAAAGCGCCAGAGCGACTTCTCATCTTCTAAAGCGGGAACTCCCGCCAAGGCCTCATCGGATGCACTGTCTGTAGTTTCTCCAAGTGAGGCCTCTTCAACTACAGTCTCTTGAGCTGCTGAGCCAGTTTCTTCAGCTTCTGTACCAGCGGCTTCAACTGCGACAATCTCATCTCCTCCAATATTCAGTTCAAAGGAGAAGGGTACACCCTTGGGAGGAAGACAGACCTCATCATCACATACCTGAAATTCTATCTCGCCGCTTACGGTCTGGGTTCCGGTATTCTTGAAGTTTACCTTCTGCCTGAATTCGGCTTTTCCTGCCAGAGTTCCCACATCCATCTGGAAACCCGCATCAAATTTAATCTTGGCTTTTGGTGACTCAACAATATCACCTACCAGGGTATAGGCATCCGACTCGTCGTACCATGGTTTGGTGGCAATGGGGCCACCCGCCGGAAGATGGGCGGAATAGAGGTGCCAGGGATAATCAATATCGGCAGAAAAAACCAGTTCGGCTTCCTGTCCATTCACATTGTCTACGGAAAAGTTCCACTTAACAGGATCTTCCACCTGAGCAAAAATGGATGTGACCATAAATATGGCCACACCCATCAGTATGATTCTATTTTTCATGTGTTCTTTTGGTCTTGTCTGATATTCTAAACAAAAATCCCCTTCAAAAGTTTAATACCTACTGCTTCTTTCTGCGAAGCTCCTCGCCCTGTTCGTTATATACCTTGAATTCCAGGAAGTGCATCGATTCAACTGCGTTGATCTTGACCTTACAACCCAGCTCCTTACGCCACTTGCGCTCTTCCGAGTTATATCCTTTGGTCAGGTAGGTGGCCACAAAAGGATGCAGGGCCACTTCAAGTTTCGACGGCTGGTGCTCACTGATGAGCATGGAAAGCTCGCTTTTAACCTGTTCCGGAAAGAGAATAGGTGGCTGCGCCTTCCCGCTTCCTGCACAGGTGGGACAATTCTCGGCGGTTTCAATATGCATCTCCGGACGTACCCGCTGGCGGGTGATTTGCAACAGTCCGAATTTGCTCAGGGGAAGTATGTTGTGCTTTGTCTTATCCAGTGACATAGCCTCTTTCATCTGGTCAAACAGCTTCTGCTTGTTTTCATGCTTGTGCATATCGATAAAATCGATCACTATGATGCCACCCATATCTCTCAGCCTGAGCTGACGGGCCACTTCATCGGCTGCGGAGAGGTTCACCTCCAGCGCATTGGTCTCCTGGTCGCTGGACGAACGGGAACGGTTCCCGCTGTTCACATCTATAACGTGAAGAGCCTCAGTATGCTCGATAATAAGGTAAGCGCCCTGTTTAAAGGAGACGGTCTTCCCGAAAGCCGCTTTGATTTGCTTGAGAACTCCAAGCTTGTCGAAGATCGGTTCCTTGCCAGTATAGAGCTTAACGATCTTTTCCTTCTCGGGAGCCACCTCCCGGATATAATCTTTCAATTCGCCAAACACCTTCTCATCACTGATGTGGATGCCGTCGAAGTTCCCGTTCAGGAGATCACGAACCACGGCCGTTTCACGGCTAAGTTCACTGATAACCAGTCGGGGCAGCCCTTTGGTAGTCAAATGGTCGAAGGATTGTTCCCACTTCTTTACCAGGCTGCGTAATTCATTGTCCAGTTCGGCCACCTTTTTGCCTTCGGCCACTGTCCGTACAATTATACCGAAGTTCTGGGGCCTGATAGCCGTCAACAGATTCTTCAGTCGGTCCTTTT
>CAYWYT010000438.1:0-2090 GCA_964462665.1 uncultured Woeseiaceae bacterium
GATTCTTGCGGGTCACGATCGACAGCGTAATGTAGCGTTCGACTGAAATAGCGACCCCGACGGCGAATACAATCAGTATCGGGTACATGAAGACACCGCCCGTCCCGAAGAAAGTTACTATCGAGTAAAAGAAGTCCATTTGTTGATCCTCAGTTTGACTTAATTGCCCGCGTTCATCGACGGACAGCGGTAAGAATAGAGTTAGAACAACGCCTTAGCTGTGACGCAGCGCACGTTCAGGGATTATGTTTGCTCACCGGAGCGAATTTCGTGAAAACGTAGTTCGCGCAGGAACACATCCTTGTCAACGGGTCGTGCGCGGTCGTCCAGTGTGTCTGACAGGCTGATTTCGTCGCCCAGGCGAGAGCTCTTCCACGGAATGATGACCAGCGATTTGGGCGCTTCCTCGTTACCAAGAATCGACATACCCGACATCGTTTTCGGTGAGTCGACGCCGTTGCCGTTAGGTTCAGCTTCGCTGACCTCTTCTACGTTCTCTGTTTCTTCTACAGGCTGCTCTTCTTCGGTAGGCTGTTTTTCTTCTACAGGCTCTTCAGCCCAGACCGAGGTTGCACTGGTCGCAAGTAGCACTGCTAGTAATATCTGTCGCATCGGTTCTACTCCACTTGTCCGGAACGGAAGCGTGCATTCTTGAGCCACATGGCCGCCTCATCGTCGCTGTCTACTGTCGCCATATACGCTTCGTAATTTTTCACTGCGCACTCGAGGTCGGCGAGGTAGAGGTCGCACAGCACGCCTAAGTTGCGGCGCGCATAGTGAAAACCGGGGTACACATCCAGCGCTGCCTGGTAGCTTTGCCGCGCTTGGGCAAAACGTGCGGTCTTGCGATACACGATGCCGAGTTCATTAAGAGCCACTGGGTGACGGGGATTAATAGCGAGCGCCTCATTCAGTTGCGTCTCGGCAGCCTCGAGGTCGCCCTCGAGTTGATAGGCAATGGCGAGATCGATGTGCGGTGCACTCAAGTTCGGTGCAGCTTCTGCGACCGTCTTCAGCAGCTCGATGCCCTCGCGGGTTTTGCCCTGGAGCAGCAATTCGTGGGCACGTTCATAGTCGAGCCGCACAGCGCCATCGATAAACGCATCTTCAACGATTGTAAATCCGATCGCCTCTTGAATCTCAATGCGTGCGGGCGCAGTTGTCTGACTGGCTTCAGTCTGCGCCGATGATTTTTTGGCCGGGGCCGTACTACAGCCCACGATGAAGGACGCTACGCCAACAAAAATCGCGGTTCGTAGTAGTTGTTTTCTAAGAGTCTGTTGCATAGTTCTACTCCGAAACCTGTGCTGTAACTTCAGGTGACGCCTCGCTCCAGGCCGGCGCATTCGGCATGCGATAGGCGTAGGAGTCGACTGATTCCAAATAGCCGCCACTGATTTCATTGCGTGCGTAGCGGCCAGGCATCAGTACGACCAGTTTGTCCAGGCTCTGCTGTACCCAGGGGTTATGGATACCGCTTGCGAGCATCTCAAAGTTCTTTTCATGTACTTCAATCGCCTGCTCTTCGAACGGATACGCCTCTTCCTCGATCACCAGCTCATAGTCGAGCAGCTCGGCAGGGCTTAGTCCGGCAGGGCGCTCCGAACTCATTAACGCGTTACTAAATTCGAGATAGATTTCTGCGATATAGAATGTTGCAGCGCCCGTTACATCGGCAATTTCGTAGTCGACCAGACTGCCGAACGCTTCGAGTGCCACGTCCATGCGGCGCTGCTTCGCGGCCAGGCTGTCTTCGAACGGTTGCATGAGTTTTATTTCGGCAAACGCAGCAAAGGTCAGCTCGGCCAGCACGAGGTCTGCGCGTCCGGCGAGGTAGCGGCTGCGATCGGTACGCTCACCACCAGCGTCAGCGTGCAGCGTAACAATAGCGCCAAGCTCGGCGTGGTAGCGGTCCTCAAGATCTTCTTGCTTAAAGATTTCGGCCAGCCGGGTTCGCGTTTCCATCGCGAGGTCAAGCGGTCGCGGGTATGCCGCGACGTAACTTTCAAAGACGCGTATAGCGTCCGACGTAACGTCTGCATCATCGTAGAGTTCGCCGGCGGTCAGCAGCGCCTCACGACCGAGCTCGG
>CAYWYT010000439.1:0-2084 GCA_964462665.1 uncultured Woeseiaceae bacterium
CCGACGGTGCAGATTATGTTTTCGCTCGACTCGCCGGGATTTATTGTCCCAGTGCTCCCAAATACTTCGCATGCTGGCGAAAATGACTGCTTCAATCGACCGCATCCTGTCCAACTCTGTCTTCACATATTTCTTGTGGAAACGGCCAACAACTAACACCAAAGTCGAATCACCACTGGTATCCAGCAGAAAATCCATCTCGTCACGAAGATGTGTGCGCTCACAATACTGCCGGTAATACTCACTCGAATGGAATCGATCCGGAATTGTGTCTCGAAACCGACATGCTGTTGCTCGCTGTGTGCGAATCGCAAGTTGGTACAGTGGGTCCAGCAGGTAGGGACCGGCCAGATAGCGATCCAGATAGTGCTTTGCGATCGCGGCGTCCATTGAATGATGCAGGATTTCCGGCGGCGCTTTCTTATGGAAAGACATCAGGCACGTGCCATTGTTGTCGACCGCCAGGTCAACTACTGATACCAACGAGCGACAAAGGGCCTTAGTGTCGATTGCTGCGCTCAGTCCGCATTCGGCTGATAGAGACCCGCTACCGATCCGGACGGATCTTCTATGACACAAAAGCTACCGCCCGCGAGTCCGCGCGGCTCGACGACAACTTTGCCGCCGCTTGACCTGCACAGCTCGGCGCTGGCCGCAGCATCCGCGACGATGATGTAGATCAGCCATCCAGTTGGCAAATCAGCATTGCTGCCGCGCGCATGACATATGCCTGACACACCACCACCGCCAGGCATTTTCATCACGTAGTCGCTGTAGCCACCCATGTCGACCTCTTCCGATTCGTAGCCAACAACGGTCTTATAAAATTCGCTGACCGTTGCTGCGTCGTCAACTGTCATATCGATCCAGCCAATTTTTCCAACTTCCGGAGAATTACTCATCTGGGCACCACTCAATTTTTACGGGACATCGCTAAAACGATGTTAGAAATGAGGCAGCATTGCCGCCAATTGGGCCTACACCCTTGCGTGCGCTTTTCAGGTACTCCTCACCCTGTGGATAATTGTCCGGCTGTGGATTGCAGATCCTTAATACCCGATTGCGATGGTAAACCTGCAATTGCGACATAAAAGGAATCACTCGCGTTGGATCGTCGGCAGTCAGTTCTGTATGCAATTCGGGTAAGCGGTACCAGGGCACGTTCATATTGAAATGATGCGCGTTGTGATAGCCGAAATTCAGTGTCAGCCAATTCAAGCGCGGAAAGCGCATCGATATCGGGACGCTGAACGTGTGTTCCTGCTCCCATTCGACATCGCCCTTGTGCGGCGGCTTCACGTATTCGAATAAGGTCGGGTGGTAAGAATAGTCATGCTGTAACGCGTCCATGAAGCGCAGCATGTGCACCATCAACAAATACGCTATCGCATAAAGAACAGCGACCTTGGGAGCCCATACCAGCAACAGAATAAAAATAGTGCCGCGAATTACGATGACCGCGACGTTGCGGACGCGCTGATCGCGGCGTTGCGGAAGAATGAAGGAGGTGAACACCATGATCAAATGCATGATCAGATCGTGCGCCGGAATATAGAACCACTCCAGTATCTGTACGGACTTCAGAATGATCGGATGCTTCTCAAAAAACTCCTCGTACTCAAACCATACGACGTCGTCGTTATCGACATGGTGCCGGAAGTGCTTGTAGCGCATGTCCTCGTAAGTACCGTATGCCGCTCCACAAAACCAACTCATCGCCTTTCCTAGCAGCGCATTGTGTTTCGCGCGCTTGAAAACCAACTGGTGGCCGCAATCATGAATGAGATAGGCGGAAATGATCATGCTGTGAGCAAGCAACAACGTAGCGGCGAGATTGATCGGCCATTCAGGACGAAAAAGCCCATAAAAACCAATGATATAGGCTCCCAGCACGTACAACAGTGCCGTGCCGTTGTAACGTAGTCCCTGAGGTTCCTTGAGTATTGCCATAGCCATATGCATTGACTCATACATCATTCTGGAAAACCGATTTTCTTTGTACACTTCGGTTGATCGTATTGCTAGCATAGACTATTCGTTGCCTCGAACCCCAGGAAGAAGAATGAAGCTTGTCACCGCCATCG
>CAYWYT010000440.1:0-2080 GCA_964462665.1 uncultured Woeseiaceae bacterium
GTTTCCTGCACGTCAATCTCTATCCAGTCGGCATGGTCTTCGATCGCAGCGCGCATCGACGCCATCGTGTTTTCTGGCGCGCGACCGGCGGCGCCCCGGTGGGCAATCACTTGAACGTCTTCATTGACGGTTGCGCTGTTGACCAGCCAGTTTCCAGTGAGTGCAGCTATGCCGATAATAACGATCAGCGAAAGAATCAGTCGTTTGAGCGGCAAGCGAGCACTTTCGCTCGCCTTGCTCTGTTCCGTTACGGCCACATGAACCGGCGCGGCCGATTGTGGCGCAACTTCGAAGTATTGTTCGACGACAACATAGGCAAGACTACCGGCCGCGAATGCAGTTACGACAAAACCAAATAGAGCCGCCGTCGCTATTATTCCGCCCAGCACAATGACCAGTAATTGGGTCGAATTCAGGGCAAGCGGAATGAGTAGATCGCCGATTATCGAAAGTAGAAAGAATAAGACCGCGTTGAGCAGTATTGAAACGCCCGCCCAAATGGCAAGTCGGATAAGAAACTGACGCCGTTTGCCGCTTGCCAGCTTCTTGCTGTCTCGAAAACATTGTGCGGCCGATGTGTCGCCAAATAACAGCAGCGGCATGGCCATACACCAGCCAAGTAGTCTTTCAAGAAGCAGAATGGACATGCCTGCCAGAATGGCAACGATTATTCCAACCGCAATCCAAAACTCAGTCGGTTTAACGCTGAGGTAATAGTTGATGTCGTAGTCCGTGAGCAAGAGCATGAAAGTGCCTGCGGCTGCGGCGATAAAAGGCAGGACGATCCACAGGATCCTAAGTACGAGTCGCCAGGCGAAGCCGAGAATTCGAACGCTTTGGCGCAGACTATCCAGAATCGCGTCCAGGGCAGAGATTCGCTGGCCGCGCATCGACCCTGCCGCGATGTTTGTCAGTGCGGCCAGCTCGAAGGCCATGACGAATAGCTGAAATGTCGCCAGCAGCACCAGGGAGATGGCACCGAACGGCGTTAAGGCAAAGGTCAGAATATCAAGGTTTGTTAGAGCGGACTTACCCGACAAGGCCAGCGCCAGGCGAATGAAAAGACCAATGGACGGCAACAGTACGACCAGGCCGATCGCCGCATAGAAAAGATGGGTGACGACAATTGCGCGCCGCTCGCGCAAAACCAGGCGTAGTAAATCCATGGCGTTCTTAGTAATCCGGGGCAAATGATCGTCCTGCGTGGCGGTCCGGGAATGGAGGCTCTATGGGTCACTGGATACTAACGTAGCCGCGTTTTCACCACATGCTCTGCATCCGTCATTTTCGGCCCGCCTGATAACTATATAAATATTGACATAGTATGTATTTAAGTCTATATATATTCTTATATAGTTCAATCGAGCGCAGCAATATGAGTTACATCGGCGAGATCTTCCGCTTCGTACACGTCGCGTTCGGCGCTATCGGCTTATTCGCATTCTGGGTACCCGTATTTGCAAAGAAGGGCGCCGTGAATCACGTTCGATTTGGCAAGATTTTCGTCTGGTCCGCCTACATATTGCTGGCAGCAGCAGCGATAGCGCTGACCACCCGAGTCATCGATCTCCAGCAGCAGGGACTGGGCCCGTCGGACGAACCCGCTTTGTTCGCGTTTATCGTGTTTCTGGGCTACCTGACGCTGGTGACCTTCGTGGTCGTACGTTACGGCATGCAGGTCCTGCGACACAAAGCAGATCCTGCCGCGATGCGATCAAGGCTAGCGATCGGTCTGTCCTACGTCGCCATACTCGGCAGCGTCGGCGTTATTCTCTACGCACTGCTATTCAATCCACCCAATAAGATTCTTCTGTTCGCGCTAAGCCCTATCGGTATCGGCAACGGCATTGGTCAACTGCGGTACATGAAGGCCGTGGGCTTGTCGCGTCGTGCCTGGATGTACGAACACATTGGCGCGATGCTCGGTTCCGGGATCGCTTTCCATACCGCCTTCGCTGTGTTCGGATCAGCGCAACTTTTTGCTATTGATCTGGCGGGTTGGCTGCAGGTCGTTCCCTGGATAGCGCCTACTATTATAGGTGTCCCCGCGATCCTGCTGTGGACGCGGCACTATCAACGC
>CAYWYT010000441.1:0-2077 GCA_964462665.1 uncultured Woeseiaceae bacterium
CGGCAAACAACGACAAAAATTAATGGACTCCTCCTCTTACCGAGGTCACGACTAGACTTAGGTGGGGCAAACATACAGAGGGACAGAGTCATGAGACAATCCAATACAGTCGCCTCCCACACGACGTCACCGGCGTACATCCGTTACCGCTATCTCAGGGCTTCGAAGCCAGAAATGACATCAAACAGTTCCTCATCGATACCACTTTGCCGCAGGCGATGAAACGTTCGGTTAAGATCTTCCTGCAGTTCATCGATATTTTTTTCTGCGCGTTGCATAGCGGCCAGTCGACTGGCATTTTCACCTGCCAGCGATTCGGCGCATGCCCTGAATAGCGTAACAAAGAGATATTCACGCACCAGTGCCCGTAAGGTACGTTCCCTGCTTTTCATCACCTCTGGCAGATTTTGCGTCGGCCAGCGAATATCGGCCAGATTGTGCAACCATTTATCATCCAGCGGCAGCAACTGCTGACTTTCGGGGGTATATATTGATCCGGTCACTGGGTGATTATGAAAAAGGAAAACCTGTTCAATTAAACCTTGTTCACGTTGCGCTTCCAATTCGATCAGAATCTGTCCTACCAGTGGTGCAATAGCATTAATCGAGTTCGGCAGGGAAAAACCTGTCACCGTTGGCAGATGTGTATCCGCGAGGCGGGATTGAATACGTATACCTACCGGCCAGACGATTTTCTTACCTGGCAGTTTTTCGAGCGTATCAACAGCGTATTCCAACAAGACTTCATTAAACTGACCGACCAGGCCCTGATCGGAACCAAATATAATCGCAGCTATCGCACTCTGCTTTTGCTGTTTTACGACCGGCATAACACGCAGTAATTTGTCATCCCGGAAACTGGCCGCGAGCCCCAGTTTAACCGTTCGATAATAATCATCCAGCGAGCGGACTGCATTCTCGTACTGGACGATGCTTGATGCCGCTATCGCTTTCATTGTACGCACGACGGATTCCAGATCTTCAGCATTACTAATCTTGTGACGCAGGCTTGCGACGCTATCACTCATGCTGTTTCGGTCAGTCGCGGGTCTGGCTGGAAGCTGGCGAGTGCTTGATTGGCGATCTGGATTATCGCCGCTCGATCTTCTTCACTCAGCTTTTTAGCACTCTCAAATCGCGCGCACACCTCGGTCGGGATATCTGCGGCGGCCTCACGCACGGCCTGCTCGGCCGTGATCATCTGCGCAAGTGGTACCGCATCAAACAGCTTTTCCGACAACGCCAGTAACACGGCAATCTGTTCTGTCATCGAAACCGGAGCGAATTCCGGCTGCTTGAGACAGGCACGAATGCGTCGTCCGTGTTCGATAATACTTCGGGTGTTGTCATCCAGGCGGGCGCCAAAGCGGGCGAATGTCTCCAGCTCCTCGAACTGCGAGAAGGCCAGCTTAAGATCACCTGTCACCGCGCGGTAGGCTGCCCGCTGGGCCTTGCCGCCTACGCGTGAAACTGATTTTCCTACATCAATCGCGGGTAATACACCGAGTTCAAACAACGATGGTGAGAGATAAATTTGTCCGTCGGTAATGGAAATCAAATTCGTTGGAATATAGGCAGAAATATCCTGCGCTTCGGTTTCGATAATCGGCAACGCCGTCATTGATCCGCCTCCGAGTTCCGGGCACAGATGCGTGGCGCGTTCCAGCAGTCGTGAATGAATATAAAAAATATCACCGGGGAATGCCTCTCGACCCGGTGGCCGACGCAACAATAGGGACAGCTCGCGATAAGCACGTGCATGGTGAGTCAGGTCGTCATAAACAACCAGTACATCACGACCTTGCTGCATAAAATATTCCGCGATGCTGGTCGCCGCATAAGGCGCTACGTAAGCGAGTCCGGGCGGATCATTGCCTTCGGTAACCACAACGACGGTGTATTCCAGTGCCCCCTGCTCACGCAATGTGGCGATCACCTTGGCCACACCCGAGGCGCGCTGGCCGATGGCGCAATACACACACAAGACATTCTTGCCGCGCTGGTTGAGTATCGTGTCGAGCGCGATCGCCGTCTTGCCGGTCTGTCGATCACCGAGAATCAATTCACGCTGACCGCG
>CAYWYT010000442.1:0-2067 GCA_964462665.1 uncultured Woeseiaceae bacterium
GTCCGGACGCCCTGAAAGCGGTGATCGCTCCCCGCACTCCGAAAGGGCCAATGGCTCGCCACCCGACGCCACACATGATCGGATCGCGGCCGGTGCCTGCCCCAACGGGGCTCCTCATACCAGCCCAGGGCAAACCCGCCCCAGCGGGTGCCGCCCTGGGATTTTGGTGATGAGAAGATCCCGCGCCCTGTAGGGGCGCTCTGGAGTTTGGCCCGATTTTTTTGGTCGTTATCCTCTGGCGAGGCAAGCAGCCCGCGCAACGGCGGGCTCAGGCGGCGTCGAAGAGCATGCTTGCTAGGCTTGGGTTGAGTTTCTCTGCGTTCATGTCGGGCGGGGAATGGGTTACGAAGTCGTAGAAACTATCTGGGCGGATCGCTCCGGCCCAGAGTTCGATGCGGAGCAGGCGCAGGAGTTCTCCGGTTGAGGGGAGTTTTCGGTCGCACTCGGGTTGCTCGCGCCATTTGGGTGGTTTCCAGCAGGGCAGTTCGACTCCTCCGCAGTAGGCTTTGAGTGCGGCGGTCCAGAGCATGGAGTAGGCCGCCACGGTCATGGCGGGCAGATGTTGATTGGAGGGCGCGGTGCGGACTTGTGCCTCGCCGGTGCCCAGAAGCTCCTTCTCCTCGCGGAAGTTCACCTCGATGCCCCAGCGCCAGAGGTAGTCCTGAAGGAGTTCTTCAATGGGCAGATCCGGATCGGTGCAGAACAGGTAGGCGGGTTGACGGTATAGCATCTTGGAACCTTTGCGCAGGCGGTAGCCGATGGGGGCGATGACGACAAGGCGCAGCGGCAGCTTGGCTCCGGCTTTGCGCCAGAGAACCGGCCCGATAGTCTTGATGCGAAACTCGTGGCGTTTGCCCGAGGCGAAGGCTTCGACTTCTTGCCAGGGCACCGACTCATCCTGGCGCAACTCTTCGGGAGTGGGGGCGCGCTTTCCGTAGCTTGGGCGACGTCCGGTGGCCGGGGGAGGTCCCTCGGGCAGGTAATGCAGAACGGCATCCTTGCGGGCGCGTCCGATGTAGGTAGTGCCTTCCGGCAGCCCGGGCATGACGGTCTTGTTGGTGAAGCTCCCGTCTCCGACGATGATGAGATGCCGGCCCTCCGGGACGTTGTGACGCAGCGTCTCGATACGTTTCAAGGCACAGCGGTTGAGGTTCTGTTGCTTGAGGGCCTCGCGGTAGTCCTTGAGTTGGGCGTCGTCGGCCTTTTTGCCGGGTTTGACCGGACTGGGGGCATGCACGAAGTCGATGGGAACCATGCGGGCCTGCCCGTCCTCCAGCGGCCAGGCCGCCGAGAACTGCAGGTAGCGTTGGGCACGGATGAGGTTGGTCTGGAAGGGAGGACCGAGCGGGTCACGCTTCCAGCCGCAGCCGTGGATCTTGGTGCCGGTCTTGCGCACCACCGTGTCGTCGAGACCGACCACCAGGGGAGCGCCTTGCGGCAGGGCCTCGAGGACCGAGTCGCGCACGCGACCAAACAGAACGGACTCATCGACTCGCTCTTTGGAGTAGAGACGATAGTCGGCAGACCAATCGGACTGCTGGCCGCCGCGCGAACAAATGAGGTTGGTCACGGTGCGTTTGCCGGGTCCCAGGAGCACTCCGAGCATGTGCCCACCGAGCCTTGTCGCACACGAGGGGCATGAAGTGGCGGCGCGACAGGCGGCGGGCAACTCTTGGTTTAGGAGCGCGCTGAGCCGCGACGCGTTTTTTTTTGAAGGTCAATCGGGTCGGGCGGCACCTCCTGGCGGGCCAGGATGAGGTGAGCCTTGTCGTGGACGATCCACTCGACGGTCTCGCCCTTGGAGAACTCCATGGCTTGAGCGACCGCAGAGGGGAAGTTGATGTAGTACTGTTCGCTGTTCTTGCGATTGATGAGCTGGACTTTGGTTGGTAATCCCATGGCGAGGCAGTCTAGTTAAATAACTAGATCATTGTCCAGCAAAATCAGGGGTTCCGAGCAATCAAGAAAAACAATCCGCGTGGTTGTCTAGTCAGAGGCCAAACTCCAGAGCGGGCTAAAGCCCGCCCTCCTTGGCGATGATGGCACCGTATTTTCGTTTCCGGATCA
>CAYWYT010000443.1:0-2059 GCA_964462665.1 uncultured Woeseiaceae bacterium
GGATTAGTGTAAGCATGCTGGCCGTTTTGATCTTCGATCACAAGGCTGTACCAACAATTGCTCTCTGGCTTTACAGAGAATGCAGCTGGCACCAATTCGCTTTCCCCCTCGAAATCTGCTTGTGCCACCACGGTGCCGCCGGAAATTAATTTGACTGACCGTAGTCCCGACACTGCCTGAACTGAATATTGCAACGCCAGCTCTGCACCTGCCGCAAGCTGAACATCGTTGCCAAACATGAGCTCGGGATAGACCAATGGTCCCTGGCTGGCGAATGCATGACCGGCCTTCAGTCCGGCGATATACTTTTCAATACTTAGATCGCCGTCGACGTGCACATAAGTGCGTGCAGCTCCGGACAGTTCTGCCCAAACATCATGCACGTCCGATCCAGCGGCGAGGTATTTTCGTTCGCCCTGATTCCACAACCGCCAAACACCGGCAATCGTCTTTTCGTTGCGCTCCAACGAACCGTCGTGAAATGGAGCTTCAATTTCAACCAGTTCATAGCCTGGGTCATAGCCTCCCGGGATCATTTCTTTCTCACGACTATTGAAGTAACCGTAGCCCATGTACGGATGATTCACTTCAATGACATCGGCACCCATGCGCCTGGCGGCTGCGAAAATTTCCTGCACGGTGGATTGACCGGTATCGATATCAATAGACTTGTCGATGTCTATCGGAAACGCGTTGAAGTGTGCCCACGACGGTGACATTTCAGTACCCGCCATAAACAGAGTATTCCGGCGAGCGGCCAATTGCTGCATCCTGGCGTTATTTGCAACAGAGTCGTGGTCGCTAAGGAACGTGATATCAACACCCGCGGCAAGTTCCGAAATCAGCACATACTCAGCCGGCGTGTTGCCGTCGAGAACATCGGAGTGATGATGTAAGTCTGCGCTAAACCAATTACGACTTTGCGGCTGTGCGATAGCCGCAACGACGACGTCAAATTCTTCGGCTTCGCCCGACACAACAGTTCGTTCAATCACTTGCGGAACCGTTGTAAAACCACCACCGGAAGATACTTCGAACACATACTCGCCCGGCGCCATGGATGACGTTACCTCACCGAGTGTGTCCAGCTCGGTAAACAAGGTGCTTCGGCCGAAATAGCTGATTAGCGGCTTGGGCCCTGAGCGAATGCTGATACGTGCATCCCGCCCTGCTCCGGTGTCCGCATCTGAAATCTGAAAATGAACGGTGCCAGGTGCATCCACATCGTCGAAGTCAGCGACCATTGCACTGCCGCTCGAGATCGTTACATCTCGGGACACTCCTTGCGAATACCCTTTTGCAGTGGCGTGAATCTGGTAGTCGCCTACAGGTAGTTCGAACTCATACTCCCCATGCCGACCAATAGTCCACGCGAATGGATGTCCATCCTGGTATGCAACAACGGCAGGTCGTTCAATAGCTTCGCCGTCACCGCTCGTGACTTTGCCCGACAATTTGCCTGCATCCAGATTTCTCAGCCCGATCTCTGTTCGCACCAGTGGTGCCAGTGAGCCCTCATTCTCGATCTGCAGCCAGGCCTCAAACGAACGAGTAGCACCGCTCTGCAAGTCATGTACGAGATATCGATCCTGACCGCCGTACTCCACCTGCTCGGAATACGGCGCATGCAAACCGAGCACCCAGCTCTCACCGTACGCGGCCGTCCAATCCGCGAGCGCCGCATCCTCAGTTGCTGCTTCCAATCCGAATAGTCCGGGGATACCAAACATTGAGCCACCGTCCGGCCAGACCACGTAGCCACTCTTGATATCGTTCAGAGGTGCATCGCCGCGATTCGTCATGTGCGTAACGACATGAATCACGCTGTCGAAATCCTTAATCGTAAGACTAGTTACGAGCTCGACGTCCTCCCAGTCGCGCTCAATGCGTACGACAACCTCTTGCGCCGATCGCTCTGCAATACTCACGCGTTGATAAGTCGTGGGCCAGTTCGTCCACGTGTTAGGCAAAAAATCGGCAAGCGATGCGATGTCGTAACCGATCTCACCATCCTGAATAACCGCGATGTCAACAATGCCACCACGAGCAACACCCCAGG
>CAYWYT010000444.1:0-2058 GCA_964462665.1 uncultured Woeseiaceae bacterium
AGACGCCTGGAGAGCTGCGCGCCCGCAGTGGTCGATTACATACTTTTGCAGACAACGGTGATGTGGTCGTAACGCTGAACAGTTTGGTTGAAGGCGACGGCGAACCGCTATTGGTGAAGCTGCCGCGCACAGCCGGTCGCAAAGACTCGGAGTACATGCATCTTTTCTGTGGGCCCGTGGATGTGGAGGCGCACGTTAGTCAGGCCGAATCTGCAGCGGCTGCAGGTCCGGTGGGGCGAGTTAGTTCGACAGATCTGCAGGAACGTGTCGAAAAACTGGAGGCCGAAGTCGCTGAGTTGAAAAGTCGGTTCAGTCAGATGTAGCAATTACTCGTAACTATCGAGTAGCAGATTAGTTTCGGTGGCCGTCACGCCATCGATCAGTCGCAGCGCCCCCACAATTTTATTGAATGACGACAGAGAGTCAGTCTGTATTTCTGCAATCAAATCCCAGCGCCCCGTCGTGTGATGCACTGCGGTGACGTGCGGATTGCCACGCAGCCTCTCGATTACATTCGCTTCACTGGTACTCTCGGCGCGCATGCACATGTGAGCGCGCACAGCGGGTGCTTCGACCGCGGAGCCCATCGCGATCGTATAACCAAGAATCACGCCTTCGTCCTCGAGTCTGCCCATGCGATTTTGTACCGTTGCCCGAGAGACACCCAGTCGCTTGGCGAGATCAACGACTGAAATGCGTGCGTCGGCACGCAGCATCGCCAGCAGTCCCTGGTCTTTCGCGTCTAATTTGATCATCGTTAATATCCACTAGGAATTGATAATTAGGCAAAAAGTATCATCAATTCGCTATAAAATCTCTCATAGGTTAGCAAAATGTACACTATTACCTGACAATACAAAACTATAGAGTGACCATTCTGATATTTCCTGAACGAATGAGACTCACTATGACCAGATTTGTGGATGTACCGACCTTGGGCCGAATGGTGGAGCAGGTCGGATTAAGCGAATTTATCGCCGGCATCGCGAACACGATGCGAGACGATTTTCGTCGCTGGGAGTCCTTCGACAAGAGTGCCCGAGTTGCCCATCACAGTGACGTTGGTGTGATCGAGCTAATGCCGGTGTCGGACCCGGATCGGTACGCGTTCAAGTATGTAAACGGGCATCCGGGCAATCCCGACAAAGGTGTCTCGACCGTAATGGCGTTCGGTGCGTTGGCAAATACTGATACTGGCTACCCGGTACTGCTATCCGAGTTGACGCTCACAACTGCATTTCGAACCGCGGCAGCCTCGGCATTGGCGACCGAAGCACTTGCACGCCCAAATTCCAAAGTGCTCGGAATGATCGGTTGTGGAGCGCAGAGTGAGTTTCAGGCGATCGCATTTCACACCATACTGGGCATTGAAGAGATCCGGATCTTCGATATCGATAAGGTTGCTGTGCAGAAGCTGGAACGGCACTTACAACAGTTTCCTGCGTTGCGCGTAGTTCCGGTAGAGTCGTCACAGCAGGCTGTTCGAGGGGCAGACATCGTAACTACCTGCACCGCCGACAAAACCTGGGCGACTATCCTGACACCTGACATGGTGGAGGCAGGAATGCACATCAACGGCATCGGTGGCGACTGCCCCGGCAAGACTGAGCTGCATCGGGATGTATTGCGTGCCGGGAAAATTTTCGTTGAGTATGAGCCGCAGACACGCATCGAAGGTGATATTCAACAGCTGCCGGAGACGCACCCGGTGCACGAATTGTGGCGTGTCATTGCTGGCGAGGTTGTTGGGCGTGATAATGATGAGCAGATCACCATCTTTGATTCGGTAGGATTCGCTCTGGAGGATTTCTCGGCGCTGACCTATGTGCATCGCCTGGCGATGGAGCTAAACGAAGGCATCGAGATTGAGCTTGTGCCAACGCTGGACGATCCAAAGAATCTTTTTGCACGTATCCTCGACGGTACGGGTCGCACTCAAACGAGGAAGGCCGCCTAGCTGTACACTTTTTGCCGGAGAAGAGAGAAATGACAGACATGAAGACGAAGCCCGTTCACATTATCAATGTACCGCTGGATCTTGGCGCATCCCGGCGCGGC
>CAYWYT010000445.1:0-2057 GCA_964462665.1 uncultured Woeseiaceae bacterium
AAACCCGCCACAGCCGGGTTGCTCAGAATACTTACGAACAATGCAGAGAGTACAAGTAGTTTCATTAGAGTTGTGTGATCCTTACAAAAATGGAAGCCTAAGCCGATCGCAGAATCACTTGAGCTTCGGGAATGACATGCGGCGTTCTTATTCTGCGTCGCCAGCGCGTAGCATGGACGAAATCGGATAGATTATGAAGCGATCATTCAGTCTTGCGATCCCTGATCCTGCTTCAAAGCTTTCGCTTGTTTGATGGTCTTGGCAAGGTCTCGGCCCCGCGAGCGCTTCTCGGCAAGTGCAGCACTATTTCGTTCATTCTCGCTCAGCAACTTTTGGTAGTTTTTCAAGCGACGTGCTATGAAAACACGAGCTTTCGTTTCTTACAGCCTCTACTTTATTCGCAGATAATTGCATCAACCAGACCATCGTCGGTGATGCCAGGCAGACACGATGGACCAGGTTTGTTTGCAGAACATTTGCCTTCAAATTCAAAACGGTGCTTACCGAACTCTTCTACCAGCAAGCGTTCCTGTTCATCAGTTAGCTCCGCAACACAGGCCGATTCGCAGTCACTGTGTGCCGTACAAGGAGCTCCTCCGTCAGCGGTCATAGAGTAATTACACTGCTTACCATCTGGTAGCCAGTGTCCTCCCTCGTCTTCACACAGATCCGGAAAAGGCAAATAACCTCTGTGTTGCAGGAGGCCTTTTACCTTACATTCCTCTGAAAGCCTGATGAACATGGCGCCTTCCGGCATGAACATGGGTTGCCCTTCTTCATCAAAGGAGTGAATTATGGATGCGTTAATGATCCATGCCAGCTCTGTATCGGCCATTTCATCGGCATTCAGAGGCGAAGGCCCTCTCGCTGTAAAATGACACCCGTTAGCTTTGCCATTTACTTCCCGAGAACAAAACTCAGAAACTATGTCGATAGTTTCGGTAGCGCTTATGGCTGCACTCTCAGAGCAAACACTGGGAGGTATGCGTTCAGCAAAGGCATTAGTGTTACTAGCAATCGAGACGATGATTACAAAAATAAGGACTGTTGATTTATGATAAAAAGAACCAGTCATGCTCTAATCTCCTTCATTTCTGACTTCAACAATATCGTATGGTAGCCCGCTACTGACCGTAAGCAACCCTCTGGGCTGATCAACTAAGGAACAACTGTTACTGACCCTTACTCGTCGCATCACCAGTAGTACATTCGAGCGACTGCTTTCGGCCAGAAGTAGCCGGTCGCGCAAGCTGATTCAGACTACTTTTGACTTGATGAATGAAATCGTTTCAGCCCCTGCCGCTTCCTCCGGAATATAGTAGCAAACCCCTTTTTGCGGCCAAAGAAGAATACCTTTTGGTGTTCGGACGCATTTCTCAACTCCGTCCCAATCCATACGACCCGATGAGAAGCTGCTCTTGCTCTCATAGCCTTGATCATCAAACACCATTTCGATTCTCGTGTTCGCGGCCTTGCCTTTACTATGCTTTCGGAGCCAAAAGAACTTCTTGATTCGACTGCTGAAAACCTCAATAACGCCTATGCCAATCAGAACAAGTGGAAGAACAGTCGTCCACTCTGCATACGCAAACAAGGCGAATCCACCAACGATGAAAAGTCCCCCAATAACCAATTCAATCACGTGCCATCGACTCCCGTAGCGGCGTGCTTGATCGAAGCTCTCGCTCATGAAGTCGTTATCAAGAATATAAGTTGCGGTATAGGTCACGACGTCCTTCTCGGCATTTTCTCGGGACTTTTCCAGTTCGGTCAGCCTCTTACGATGGGAGTAGCGAACGGCTGCTTTGGGTCAACAGCAGCGTCTCAGCAGTCTATCAGTCGAGCAGCCTCTTCAACGGTAGTTCCCAATGGTATGCATCCCGGCAAGTCGGGATTCGCAATATCTCAGGCATAGCTGAACACGTCGAGTTTGTTGCCATCCAAGTCACGGAAGTAGGCTGCGTAGAAGCCATCGCCACCTTCGGCGCGCAAGCCAGGAGAACCTTCGTCGGAGCCGCCGAGTTCAATTGCCTTCTTATAGATCCGATCGACTTGGT
>CAYWYT010000446.1:0-2051 GCA_964462665.1 uncultured Woeseiaceae bacterium
GCGACGAAGCCTTCGGCGATCATTTCGCCAATACCGCGCGAGCCGCCGGTGACTAGCGCGACCTTGCCGGACAAATCAAATAGGTGCTGCATTATTTCGCCCGCCACAGTTCAGACGTATATTAGCAGCGATCGTCCGCTACGTGCGACTGGCGCTATAAAGCACGCTCCATGACCGATTCCAGCACCCGCGACTAGTTCAGTACTTTGATCACTGGATCCGAGTACGCGCTCTCGACGCCGGCCTGATTGAATGCCGTTCCTGCGAACTCGTAGATTCCGGGGGTCAGGTTCTCGACCACATAGGATGATATTCCAGGATTATCGATTGTCGCCGAATGAGTGTATTGGCCTCGTGTTGTGCCCCAGTAGATCTTGTATCCGGCGAGATCCATAAGTGGTGATTCATCGTCATTTTGGGTGGGTGGTATCCAGCTCAACGTTGTCGAGATCGTGCCGACCTGGTCTACGCTAATCGCGAATATTGGCAATGCGGTTTTAGCTTTGCCATCACTTACCGAAATTTCGATGCTGGCATACGTGCCAATGCTACCCGGCGCTGGTTGCCCAGAGAGTTCACCGGTTGTGTTGTCGAAATCTGCCCATGACGGTCGGTTATTGACGGAGAAAGTCAGCTCATCGCCATCGGGGTCCGATGCGGTGGGCGTAAATGCGTACGCGCCGCCGATATCAATGGCCGTCATCGGATTTCCGGAAATCGTCGGGGCATTGTTGCCAGTTGGTGCTGCCTTGTCGACGAATCCTGATCCCGATCCCGGTTGGTCAAGACATCCAACCAGGACGACGGAGATGATGGATAAATTCAAAGTGTTGCGAAGTGCCTGGGAGAGTTCCTTTCTGTACACGAGTTGGCTCCTGCCTGTATGTAGGAGGGCAACCCATACGAGTTCGAGTGAGGCAAAGTACCTGGCGCGATTGCGCCGTGAAGAACCAGCTTAACTGGCAACTCCGCTGTCGTAGGCTTGCGCCCGTAGACCGGTAGCTTTGCGTCCCAATCTTTCGACTGGTTTGCCCTGTTTTCAGTATCTGTGGAGACCCTAGCACTAAACTCGATAGAAAAAAAATAGCCTGTCGCAATCTTGTGACGTAGTGATCATTTTTGCCGCGACAGCAAAAACGGGTGCTTACGTTAAATACCTGCCGCAGTTTCCTCGCACTTGTCATAATTTGCCGACATTTAGGGCGTTGCAAGCTGCTTGGCCTGGACGAAAGAATCAACAGAGGAAAGAATGAGAAACAGGGTAGTCGTAGTTATGTGCACGATTCTATTCGGTGGTTGGCTGGTGTCATCTACCTCAGCATGATTTAAACGACCGCCTTTCGAGCAGGTACAAAAAAGCCCCGCACAAGGCGGGGCTTTTTCATTGAATGGCGTCCCCAAGGGGGTTCGAACCCCTGTTGCCGCCGCGAAAGGGCAGTTGGTGATTTTTCGACCGGCACGGAGATCCGCTCTAATTTGTCAGCAGCGCTGGTAAAAGTACCTATGCACATCGGCCGAGAATCGCGTAAGAATCCGTGTTCGTTTCTATATTGCAGCTTTCGAATACTCCATTTCTGCAAAGGATCACTATGTCGATACTAATACGTCTGCAGCTTGGGGCGCTCCTTCTACTTGTTATCACCAGTTGTGCGACGCACCCGGACTATGCAACTCAATTCAGGTTTCCGGTCGAATGGGGCAGCAACGCGGAGGGTCAGGCAACGTTTGCTGATCTGGAGTGCCATCAATGTCATACGGTGAAAGGTGTCGATCTACCCGCATATGAGGGTCACTCTCCCGTCATGCTGGAACTCGGCGGAACCGTTATGTATTCGAAGACGTATGCTGATCTCGTCACATCCATCATCAATCCTGACCATATTGTGTCCGACAAGTATCTGGACACGCTGCCGAGCGGTTCACGCGGGAAAGCCACAACAGTGATGCCGTTCAAGGATGAGATGACTGTGACACAGCTTATTGATCTGGTGACGTTTCTGAATTCGCGCTACATCCTCATGGAAGGATACGACGAGATCTATTATCGATAG
>CAYWYT010000447.1:0-2044 GCA_964462665.1 uncultured Woeseiaceae bacterium
ACGCTTACTTTTCAGCCATGGTTGATATTCTCGAACGCCACAGCGGGGTGGTAACGCAGTTTCAGGGTGACGCTATTCTGGCTACTTTCAACGTTCCAATTGCCGATCCCGAGCATGCCGCCAATGCACTTGCAGCGGCTTGTGAAATGCTCGACGAAGTGCTCACTACTCGCTATGACGAGATAGACATCAACATTCGCATCGGTATCAATTCTGGCGAAGTCGTTGCCGGAGCAATCGGTGCGAAAGGTCGTCTCAACTACACGGTTCACGGCGATGCAGTGAACCTGGCGGCGCGTCTCGAGGCGCTCAACAAGGAGCATGGCAGTCGCCTGCTGGTATCCGAATCGACGGCAACGCAAATCAACAATGCCGGGCTGATCCAGGTCGGTGAAGCTACGGTACGCGGACAGACGACTTCAATTCGCCTGTTCAGCTTGGAGCGCTACTATCCCCGGCAACACTGAAGGAGCCTCGACCAGTCATCCGGGCGAATGCGGCCACGCAAGAAAAAGCCCCCCGCATCATCGGCTTGAAGTACTAATCCCTCGCCCTCACCCGGATAAGCCGGGGTCGCCTCGCGTGCGACATTTCCATGCGCGACAATCACCCGGTTACTCGCATCAGGCGGTGCGCTGGCAAATAGTCGCTGTGCGGTGGCAACGATGCTGGCGCGACCTCCAAAATAGCTTGCAGCACGCAGATTCATCACCTTTACAGATTTAACGACTTCACCTAGTCCCATTAATTGCGCCGTCTCGACCGTACGACAATAGGGGCTGGCCAACACTTCAGTCACCGGAATATTGAGGCGGCGAATGGCCATTCCGATTGCCTGGGCATCCTGGCGGCCCTCGGCTGATAATTGACGCATACGTTGGGGATCACAGGAAAGCCAGTCGTCCCGCTTGCGAAGATCATCAATTTGCGACCAATCGGTTGTCACATGTCGAAAATACAGACTGAAACCGCCACTGCGTAACGCGTTTACCAATGCCATATCGGTCAACAAAGTATCGACCGCAAGAGTGGAGCCCGCAAAAAGCAAACAGATAACCAGCGCAGCGCATCGACTGCGTATAAATCGCATCGCGCGACAGGACGATGGCGAACCCATGACGACTAGGCCAGTTCCGTACGATGTGCTTCTACAAAATCGGCCATGCTGTTGAACTCGTATTCGATCGTGTAGTCACCATGCGGCGGCGCGGTTGCACCGAGGCCTTCCACATTATGTCGCCGATTAATCCAGACCTTGGTCATGCCCTTTTGCGTAGCAGGTACCATGTCATGGGTCAAAGACTGCGCAACGTGCAGAATCTCATGCGGCAAAATGCCCAGGTCGTTACGCGCGCGTTCAAACAGGTAATCAAAATTGCGCAAATTCGGTTTATAGCAACCGATATCCTGTGCGGTATAGATGCCGTCCCATTCGATCTCGAGACGAGCATTACTGCCCATGTAACTGATGCGGTCGCAATTGGTGACAGTTGCCATCAGGTAATGTTGGCGTAGATACTTCAGGCTCGCGGCAGAGTCGTCAAATTCAGGCCAGTGTTTTACCGAGCGCCCGAAATCAGCCGCTTCCTCGTCGTTGAACTTGAGCTGCCATTTCTGTGCCATCAAGCGACTGACGTCGGCCAGTACATCGCTATACAACTGCTGCGGGTGCCCGGCCTGTTGTTGCTTTTCATACTCGGCGAATAGTTCGAGCACTTCATCGCGACTCAAGTTGATGGGCAGTTTGTCGAGCAGGGGGCCGAGACCATTATATATCCCCGACTCCCAGTCGATCAGGGTGCCATAGGTGTCAAAGGTCAGCATTTTAAAATCGGAAAGTTTCATATATCGTGGCCTGTCTATACAAAGATAAAGGGGACGGTACCGAATGGGAATGACCCAGTGGTTAGCCTTTCGCGCTTAAGTAAGTGCTATTTGGGACGGTACTCGTTGATTATGCCTGTTCAGAATCGGATTAGGTTGCGCTACCGCCAAATATTATCATAGCCTCTTCATCTGCAACGAGAATCTGAACGATGACTGT
>CAYWYT010000448.1:0-2042 GCA_964462665.1 uncultured Woeseiaceae bacterium
CAATATCGAGCACCATCGAGCCGCGCGCTTCGTGGACCGGCATGCCGGCGCCGATTGCAGCCGCCATGGGCTCATCAATAAGGAAGACCTTGCGGGCACCTGCACCCTCGGCAGACTCGCGGATCGCGCGACGCTCTACCTGAGTAGAGCCGTACGGCACACAGATCAGGACTCGTGGGCTGGGGCGAAAGAATTTGGAGGGGTTGGTCTTGCGAATAAAGTGCTGCAGCATCTTCTCGGTGACGGTGAAATCAGCGATCACGCCGTCTTTCAGCGGCCGAATAGCCGTGATATTTCCGGGTGTTCTGCCAAGCATATTCTTGGCTTCTGCGCCGACTGCCTCGACGGTGCGGCCGCCACGACCGCTGTCCTCGCGAATAGCGACGACGGAGGGTTCATCCAGCACGATTCCGTGCCCACGTGAGTAAATCAGCGTATTGGCGGTACCGAGATCGATCGACAGGTCATTGGAAAAATAACCCCGAATGGTCTTGAACATGTGCGGGTAAGTCCCGGAAGTTATGGTTAACGCGCTAATCTAACAATGCGCACGACATTGCACAAGGCGGCGTGTATTATTGCCTTCGCGTGCGCCAGACGGCGTTTCATGCGCCCGAATCAGCAGGAAAATTCTCGTGTCACTCGATAAAGATCAGGTTCAGCATATTGCAGTGCTGTCGCGACTCAAAATAACCGACCAGGAGTTCGACCAAACGGTCGACAAGCTCTCCCGGATCGTCGCTTTCGTCGATCAGCTCAGCCAGGCGAATACCGAAAATGTGGTGCCCATGGCGCATCCCCTGAATGAGTCACAGCGACTGCGTGAAGACGTGGTCACGGAGCCGAACGACCGCGAACATGTGCAGAAAAACGCTGCGTCTGTCCAAGACGGCTTGTACCTCGTTCCTAAGGTCATCGAGTAAGCCGTATGTCTGACTTACACCTCTTAGCATTGACACAAATTGCCGCGGGTCTCGAAGCCGGAGATTTTTCCGCGGTGGATGTGACGGAATCACTGCTTGCGCGGATAAATGCCAGCGACGAATCGTTGAACGCCTTTATTACCGTAACAGCAGAACAAGCGCTCGCCTCTGCGGCTAGCGCCGATGCCGCACGTGCGGCTGGCACCGGTGGCGTATTGAACGGCTTGCCGTTGGTGCACAAAGATATTTTTTGCACTCGCGATGTAACGACAACTTGCGGTTCGCGCATGCTTGAAAATTTTGTGTCTCCCTACGATGCGACGGTGGTCGATCGATTCGCCAGTGCGGGTGCGGTTATGTTGGGCAAGACCAACATGGATGAGTTCGCGATGGGTTCGTCGAATGAGACCAGCTATTTCGGACCGGTAAAAAACCCATGGAATACGGAATACACGCCGGGCGGTTCATCGGGCGGTTCTGCCGCCGCGGTAGCAGCAAGGCTTGCGCCTGCGGCTACCGGCACCGATACCGGTGGCTCGATTCGCCAGCCAGCGGCATTGACCGGAACGGTCGGCCTCAAGCCGACATACGGTCGGGTATCGCGCTACGGAATGATCGCTTTCGCATCCAGCCTCGATCAGGCGGGCGTGATTACACGTACTGCAGCGGACGCGGCGCTGTTGCTCGGCGTGATGGCCGGATTTGATGAACGCGATTCCACTTGTATTGATCATCCGGTACCGGACTACACGGCTGGGTTAGAACAATCATTGCAGGGTCTGCGAGTTGGCATCGTTCGACAGCATTTCGATGCGGGTCTCGACGAAGAGACGGGCAAGGCTGTCAAAGAGTCACTGGCAGTACTCGAATCACAGGGAGCGATTCTTACCGAGGTCGACTTGCCACACATCGACTTGTCGGTTCCGACTTATTACGTCGTCGCGCCAGCCGAATGCTCGTCGAACCTGTCGCGCTTCGACGGCGTTCGATTTGGTCATAGAGCGAAAGACCCGGAAGATCTTTTTGATCTTTATTGCCGCAGTCGTGGCGAAGGCTTCGGCGACGAGGTTAAACGTCGCATCATGACGGGTACCTACGTTTTGTCCGCTGGCTATTACG
>CAYWYT010000449.1:0-2032 GCA_964462665.1 uncultured Woeseiaceae bacterium
CCGATGAGCGCACGCAATTCTTTTCAAATATCAACATCGCCACCAGTGCCATCGCATTTGTGTGCCAACTTTTTGTTGTTAGGCATGTGGTCAGTCGCCTCGGAATAGGCGTTTCACTTGCACTCTTGCCAATCGTTTCAATTGTCGGTTTTGCGGTGCTTGCGATGGATCCGACACTTGTCGCACTTGCCATTCTCACGATTGCCCGACGCGGGCTAGGGTTCGGCGTCATGAAACCCAGTACTGACATGTTGTATTCAGCGGTCACGCCGGAAGAAAAGTACAAGACCAAGAATTTCATTGACACCGCCATTTATCGCAGCGGCGACCTCATCGGGACCTGGTCAGTCCGCGGACTCATGTCCGGACTAGGGATGGGTCTATCTGCTGTCTTATGGGTCATGGTGCCTTTTGCAGCGATCTGGTCTGCAGTGGCTATATGGCTCGGTCGTGACTATAAGCGCCGCGCGAAACTGGGCATAGGTGAGCAAGAACCATGAAACAACCCTGCAGTCTCTTACGACGCATCGGTGCGATGTTATACGACGCGCTGCTCATGCTCGCCCTATTGTTTCTGGCTACGATCCCGTTCATCGCGATGCGCGGTGGCGAACCTGTAGAAGCCAGCAGCAATTTGCCCTATCAAATTACGCTGGCCGTCATAATCTTCGCATTCTTTGTAGGTTTTTGGTCGCGCTCTGGTCGCACCCTGGGCATGCAGTCCTGGGGGCTGCGCGCAGAAACCGAAGCCGGTCAGATTCCATCCGTCGGCCAGGCCAGCATTCGTTTCTTTGCCGCAATCCTTTCGTGGTTACCAGCAGGGCTCGGATTTCTTTGGCAACTCTGGGACAAGGAGAAGCTCACCTGGCATGACCGTCTTAGCGGCACGCGATTGATGCACTATCCGAAAAAGTAGTTTCGCGGCTGAAGCCGCTCCCACATCTAGCGGACGCGGTTAAGTGCAAATATCGTGACGATGAGTAACACGCCAGACGGAATCCACGCGCTCACGGCGGGATTTAGACTATATACCTGACCGGAATTCGCCAACATCTCACTCGCCAGATGGTAGCCGAGACCGATAACAACACCGATCATCAATCTGGCTCCGGCACCGCCCGTTCGCAAGGATCCGAAAACGAACGCCAATGCCAGTAGCGGCATTATGGCGACGGCCGTTGTACGTGCGATGCGGTACCACAGCTCGGTTTCGTACCGATTTGCATCCAGACTATTGCGTTTCAGGTAGACGATATAACTCCACAAGCCGCGGCCAGAAAGACTCTGCGGTTTCACCAAAGAAATGCCCAGAACTTCTGCGTCAATATCGAATGATTGAATAGCACGTGATGCTTCAACGACCTGCACCCCGTCGTCCTCAAACCGAGTCTCGCGGAAATTTTGCAGAACCCAGTTGTCGTCATCATCAATGCCCGAGTTCTCCGCTCGTGCTATCGATTTAAGTTCGTTGAACTCATCAAATCGATACAGGTAAATACTGCCGAAGTCGTAGTCAGTACTGACCCGTTCAAAATGCAAAAAAACCGGACCATCCCTGACCCAGGCTTCTTTCCCAAGTCGGTCATCTGTTTGCTCGGAACGCGCTTCCTGCCGCATGTTGCGCGCAAAATAGTCGAGTGGTGGGCCGATGAATTCGCCAAGCAAGCCAGTCAGAATCAACAACATTATTCCAGCAACGCCCACCATGCCGGCCAGACGCATCACTGAAAGGCCCGCTGACCGCATCACGATAATCTCACTGCCCGACGCAAGCGCTCCCAGTGCCAGCAGCGACCCGATGAGCGTGGCGATGGGCAACATCTCGAATGCGAGTTGTGGCAATCGCAGCAAAGAGTACAAAACGACTTGCGGCGTCTGGTAGTCACCGCGCGTGTCATCAAGCTCCGCGATGAATTCGAACAAACCGGCTAATGCCAACAGCACCAGCAATACCATTGCCGTCGTGGCAAGAATGGTGCGCGTCAAATATTGAGTAAGAATGCCGTTCATGCTCGTATCTTGCGATGAATCC
>CAYWYT010000450.1:0-2030 GCA_964462665.1 uncultured Woeseiaceae bacterium
TTGAGAACATTGTTGCCGTGATACGGATCCAGCTTGCGCTCTGGATAGCCAAGTGCGGTCACTATGCGCCAGCGATCAGGAATCGCGACCAACTCTGGCAGTGGTTGCCAGATGGCGGGTCGTAATCCATCTTCTTCACAGTGCGGGCGTTCATTTGCAGGTCGACCCGGCCGCCGCCGCGGCATCTCGTCTGCGACGTACGCGCAGCCGACAGGTTCGTCCTGGGCAACTACCGGCAGCGCGAGCAGCAAACAACTGCACAACAGCATGATGCCAGATGATTTACTTTCCTTCGCAAACATTCTGGTCGTCGTTTTCGATAAAAGGTGTTATCGGACAATTAATGTAGCGCAAGCGAATGCCTTGCGGCGTCAACGTGTCAGCCCGCATCTGATTTGGTGCGTTGCCGAATCCGCCGAGAGCGTTAGCAGCGCGATGCAAGCCAAGAAACGCAATCATGTCATCCTGATCGACACCGTCGCCGGAAACGCCAATGGCACCAACCAGTTGTGTCCCCCGGTAGATAGGTACACTGCCCGGAAATATTTGCGTGCCATTGGCAAGCTGCGGTATGGCTCCTGCGACCACAAAAGCATCGTCAAAACCGTCTATACCCGTACAGTTCATCGGCACGTCCGGCGCCAAGGCCAGCGTGAAACCGACATGCTGAATTAGAGCGTTATAGACCAGGTCGAGTTGCAAGCCTGTAGAAAATGGACTCCACTCGCCAGCCGGTTTGCTAAAGGGCCCTGCGGGATTGCCAGTCACACCGTCCGGAAAAAACGGTCGTGACAAATTGCCACCGGCTCTATCGGAGAAAGCGACTGCACCATCAGTGAGTGCAGTGGGTATGCCGAGAAAATTCTGTGCCGCAGTCACATATTGTGTAAGTGGCTCATCGCGTAATACAACGAGCCCACCGTCAAGGTAAGTCGCTGCGGGAACGCCCGATAGTAAGGTCGCGGCAGAGGCTGACGAAAAAAACGCGGCCGTCCGAGCTTTCTGCAATGACACGTCGGTGCCGAATACTGGCGCGTCGCGCCCACGCACGATGCCGAGTATGACGCCGTTAGAGTCGACCACTGAAATACTAACGCGCGCTGGGGTACCTGCCGGCCTGCGAATCTGGGCGCGCGCCTGGTTAGCGAGTTGCAACGCTTCGCTCAGAATTGTTTTCACTTCAATCGCGCTAAGCGCATTAACGCCATCGGTGCCGGCTATCGGCCGATAACGTTCGCTATTGGCGGCGTCGACCAGGACAAATGCATCCAGCCCCGCAAAGTCGAGTACATCCGGGCGAATGCCGGATGCAGCGTGACCATAAGCCAGGCCTGCCCTGACCATGGCCAAGGTGTAGCCAGGGACCGCAAGTAAGGATCCCGCAATGTTGTTGATGCTCGCAAACGTCGGCGCCTGGTTCGGAGCGCTAAGCAGGTCACCATCGCCGCCGTCGCTGAATCGCAGCAAACGACCGTCGACCGCAATTCGGTTGGCGCGACGTTCGGCGGGAGCGGCGAGACCACTGCTGGCAGCGAGCGCAATTAATTCGTCGTCGTCGATGTCGCTATCGGATATATCTGCATCGAGGGAGTAGGTCGCATCACTAATGACACCGACGCCGCCAACAGGCGTGCCTGCCTTGTACAGTGGCATGCCGCCCGGATCCGCAGACAGTCCCAGTGGCGAACGATGCGGGCCGGCGTCGCTTGCACCGCCTGAGAACCGCGCCAACAGATCTGAGCAGGGGAGCTGGCTGAACTGAACACCAAACAGCGGCCCACCCGGTTGCTGGTTATCAAGCGGATTGAAGTGATCCTGCACGATCTGACTTGCGGTCCGGGTAGTGAATGCATTGCCTTCGGTGGATAAATAGGCAGCTGTTATCGCTTTGGCGATCGCGGTGAGACTGTCCGGAACGATGTTTACGCCTTCCAGCCCGCCATCGATTGCTGCACCGGGAGACTGAATAGTCGCAGACGGGGAGGCGCCACTCATGCGGAATACAGCCAGTACATTGCCAACCCTGTCGA
>CAYWYT010000451.1:0-2020 GCA_964462665.1 uncultured Woeseiaceae bacterium
CGGCATCATCGTTATTGTCGCCGGTGTCATATTTGCGTATCAGTTCGTCGGTCCGCCACCGCCAGATCGAATCGTTTTGGCCACAGGAGCTGATGGCGGAGCATATCAACTGTACGGTGCACGCATAGCCGCATACCTCAAGGAGCAGGGCGTTGACGTTGAATTACGCGAGACGGCTGGCGCGGTCGAGAATCTGGCGCTACTGGGTAGTGACTCCGGTGTCGACATCGGCTTTGTTCAAGGAGGGCTCGCCGGCGCTGCGGATACCTCTGGCGTGACGGCGCTGGGGTCTCTCTATCTGGAACCGGTCTGGATTTTTGCGCAGTCCGACTCTGCGATCGTAGAAGTTACCGATCTGGTGGGAAAGCGAATCTCTATAGGCGCAGAGGGCAGTGGCACTCGAGTCCTGGTAACGCGATTTCTGGTGGCAGTCGGTATCACAGCACAGAGTGCAACGTTTGTTGAAATACCCAACGACGAACTGGAGGCCGCTTTCGCCGCCGGCGAAATTGACGCCGCATTCCTGATTGCTGGTGCCGAATCGAGCCAGATTAATTCTCTGCTCGAGCGCGACGACGTAATTTTGCTTAGCCTGCGAAGAACCGATGCGTACGTGCGCCAGTCCTCGTATTTATCCAAAGTGGTTTTGCCTGAGGGTGTTCTCGATCTCCCGGCAAACAGACCAGGCTCAGAGATCACTACGATTGCAGTAACAGCGCTGCTCGCTGCACGCGAGGATCTGCATCCGGCACTCAACGATTTGCTAATGATCGCGTCGGCGCAAACATTTGGCGAGCACACATTACTCTCGGACGCCGGTCAGTTCCCGACATCGCAGTACACCGATCTGCCGCTAAGTAAAGAAGCGCAGCGCTATTTCGAGCGTGGCGCACCCTTCCTGATGCGCTACCTGCCATTTTGGGCCGCGACGCTCGTGGATAGGCTTTGGGTTATGTTGCTGCCGCTGATCGGTTTGTCTATTCCGTTGTTCAAGCTCATGCCGCCGCTATACGTCTGGCGTATCCGGCGTCGATTGCTCAAGCGCTACACGACTCTTCACGAGATAGATCCGCAGTACAACCCGGTCACCTCGGAAGAAGATCGTGTTACGCGATTGCAGCGCATCGAGAACCTCGACGCCGATTCGGTAGGTGTCGTTGTTCCGAAGAGCTACAGCGATGATGTTTATAAATTGCGCCGCGATATCGACCTGGTTCGTCGCAAGCTCTCCGCTGCGCCTATCTCAACATAGCGTTGTTCACTGAATAAGGTACAGTTGCTAACGTGAAAAAGATTCTCCGAGTCATTGAACTAGTTCTATTAGCAGGCGTGTTGTCCTGCATGCCAGCGCATGCTCAGACGGACGAACCTGAAGCAGCAGATGCCCCGGTTATTTCCGCCGATGAGCTTAATCGTGGCACGCCACTTCGCGCTGGCGACGGGTTCATGGCTGCTACGGACAGGGGTGACTTTGAGGCTGCGGCCGAGTTTCTGGATCTGCGCAACTTACAAGGCCAGGCCAACGAATTGACGGGTACGCAACTTGCCCGCCGTTTATTCGTGATTCTTAGTCGAGCAAGCTGGGTTGATATCGATGAATTGATCGATGACCCCGCCGGTCGCAGCAACGATAATCTGCCTGATTATCGAGACTCCATCGGCGTCATTCGGGATGGCGAGAAAGAGATCCAGCTGCTGATGCAGAGGGTTCCCAGGAGTGACGGGGAACACATATGGAAGGTGTCTAATGCGACGGTGTCTCGGATTCCGGATCTGTACGACACTTACGGCTACCCGGAGACCATAGAAGACCTGCGCCGCGCATTGCCGCAAGGATCTTTTCTCGGTTTCGAGCTTTTCAAATGGGTGGCCGCGCTCGCTGTGGGAGCTGTTGCATACGCAGCGGTTTTCCTGTTCGCAACAATCATTCGCCGCATTCTTCGGGTTTCTGAGTCGCCATCACGAGAACGAGTCTACCGATTCCTGGTGCTACCTACCGGAATCTGGATTGTCGGTATTG
>CAYWYT010000452.1:0-2014 GCA_964462665.1 uncultured Woeseiaceae bacterium
CAATTGCCATCGATTTCTTCGATCAGCAATGCGTCGTCCGTCAGAAAGGCTGCGCCGTCGAGCGCGAAGGAGGCGGCAAGCGTAGACTTTCCGGCGCCGGATTCACCGAGAAAGGCGACGGCGCCACCTGGGATAGTGACAACGCTTGCGTGAAATGCCGGGCGGCCCTGGCGGCTTAGCGCGAGTGGGACGAGCTGATTTATATACAGATGATCAATGGTCTCAGCATCGCATTCGAGCGTTGGGTACGAGAGGACCTCCGTGCCATCCGCGGATACCTCAAAATCTGCGAACTCAGGGAAACGCAACAAGTAGTTATTACCCAGTCGGTAGAAATCAGTCCAGACTGAGCCATCATCACTCAAATACTGATTAAAAGGCGGCTCGGCAATTGGGTCCTGCAGGCGCGCTGGCTTTTTCGTGTGCCGAATCACTCGCGGGTGTCCGCTGCCAATACCGCGGTAATAAATTCCGTGGTCACGCGCTTGGATGGAAATAGATCCGGACAATCACGCAAGACTATCGCCTGTACGTCAGCCAGAGTTCTCTCCCCGTCGCAATAGGACAAAATTAGCTGTCGCGCTTTGCCATGTTCGCTCAGGTGCGCAACGCGTTCTGGGTGGGCACGCGTGAGCGTTTCCTGATCGAGAAATAGACCATTAAATGTCGTGTGCGCAAAACGTTGTCCGGAGCCGGGCAACTCAATAATCCAACCGATGACGTTGTCACGATGGCGGGCCATGACGGTGACCCTGATTTGGTCTCCAGCGCTGATACTTAGCGGTTCTTCCAACGGGAAAAAAGCCTGCGAGCGGTCCATAGCATCTGCAGCGGCCGGAGAATTTGTCATTCGCACGTCATCGAACAACAAACAGTCGAACCAACCTACGACGCCATCCAGCATCCCGTCGCGTTCACAAATGAACTCCGCATTCCACGACAAGAACGGATCAGTTTCATCGCCTAATCGCAGTGTCGTTAAAGCAGCGGACCCGGCAAGCAGTTCAGCGCTTTTAATATTGACAGAGTGCTTGGTGTTGGCCGATTTCGAGGCTAGCCAGGCAAAGTCCTCTGGGACTCTTCCATCGCGCCATTTGGCCGTGTGTTGCCTGCATTCGTCTGACTCAACCGGCGCCAGTCGTAGCTCAAACTCTGCCGGAATGATGACGCCGTCAGGCTTCAGGAATCGATGCCTGGCGTCGGCCAACAAATCGAGAATGCCGTAATCGAAGCCGAAAAAACCGACGTGATCGCAAATCACGATATCGGCGCGTTCCGGCAAGACCAGCTCATAGGAATTCGTTTGAATAAACTCAGCGCGGTCCGTATATCCAGCGCTATATATCGTCTCGCGGGCTGCGTCAAGAATGACGCCTTCTTCGACAAAAATCACTTTACGCGCTCCGGCTCTGAGCGCCATCAATCCCAGCACGCCGCTGCCACAGCCGAGATCGAGAACAAGGTGTTCGGGTCGCACAGCTCGACTGATCGCTTCCTGATAGCGCTCAATCTTGGTGCTGTCCACCAGGTAGCCGAAATGTTCATCGAGTGCAGATGCCATGGGCGCATTATGCCTGTACGAGGCATAATTGGGCTATGGGTACCCGGCAAAAGATAAGTCGCTTCTGGCAGCTTGAGAGCAAAGACAAGTTTTTGTTTTGTCAGGCAGTCGCATGGCTGGCTTTTGCGCGCATCATGCTTGCGATTTACTCATTCCGCCGTTTATCAGAACGCCTCGATGCCGCAGGGAGCCCGAAGGGTGCTGAGCCGAATGCGGAGGAATTACGCCGAATATCCTACGCAATCAGCGCGGCAGCGAACAACGTACCCTGGCGTTCTGACTGCTTTCCGCAAAGTATCGCGGCGCGCAAGATGCTGCGCCGCCGCGGCTATTCGTCAACTATTCATCTGGGTGTGGATCGCGTCGGCGATGCTGATCTTGAAGGGCACGCCTGGACTACCTGTGGCGACACTGTGGTTACGGGTGGCGCTGATCTTGATCGCTATACTGAAC
>CAYWYT010000453.1:0-2013 GCA_964462665.1 uncultured Woeseiaceae bacterium
TCTTGCGATAGAGATAACACCAGGTAGGCTGACCGTGCAGGCACAGCCAGGTCACCTCAGCATCAGCTGGGCCTTCGTCCAGATAGTGAATGCGACAATCGGGGAGGCCGGGAAGGTCGTCTACGTAATTTGGCGCAAACGAGAAACCGGGCAGGTCGGTGAAACGGTCATCAGGGGTGCGAAGTGTCTGCATACCCCATAATAACGCTTTACTGCTTTTCTGCTAGATCCGTCGACCTTTCGTGCTGCCAAGCAGTTTTTCTTCGTTCATATCGTAAAGCGCACAAACGACTTCGCGATCGTCCTGTTGCCAGCTTTCGGTGGTCGGATACAAGGTAATGATCTCGAGAACTGAAGAGTCGTAGTCAGTGCCGACAAACGCGTCAAATCGTTCGAGACAAGACTGGTACGCCAGCTCGCTCATGCTTTCCTCAGACGGATAGCTATCTATCGAAACGTCGAAGACGGCATAGGTTTCATAGTCATGCGGTTGCGAGCAGGGAACGCCTGGCAAGTCCGAGACCTCATCGCTAATTGAGCTGGAATCGTCAAAACAATCACCAACCCGCATATGAAAGGCGTCGATGTTGCCTTCACCAACGATCGAGCCACTGTTATCGCGATCAGCGTTTGTCACTGCGCCATAAGCGAGGTAGCCCAGTACGACAACAGCGTAAAAACCTAAATTCTTCATAATTTCTCCCACAATGCTGGCGTTTGCAGTGCAAATCCAGCCTACAGCCCAAGCTGTGTATCAGTTTGCGGGATTGGCGAAATTAGGCAAGGACACAGGTCACGAAAGTTTGGCTGCGACGCCGGGCCTGCTGTAGAATCTCGCACCTCGGTCGGGCTGTGGCGCAGTCTGGTAGCGCATCTGTCTCGGGGTCAGAGGGTCGCAAGTTCGAATCTTGCCAGCCCGACCAATTCATAAACCCCGTTCTAAATTGACTTGGCTAGCTACGACGCTGCACGGAATATTCGGCGATCGTGATGAGCGCCTGCTTGTATTCCGAATCGGGAATTCCTGCCAGGGCAGCGACCGCGGCATCCGCGGCCTCCTGTGCGCGTTTGGCCGTGTATTGCAACGCACCCGTGCTTTCAATAATCGCCGTGATTTGCTCTAGTTGATCCAGACCACCATTGAGAATCGCGTTGCGAATCAATTCCTGATCTTTTGCCGAGCCATTCTCCATGGCATAGATCAACGGCAATGTTGCCTTGCCTTCCGCCAGATCATCACCAAGGTTCTTGCCAAGCTCTTCTGCCGAGGCGTTGAAGTCGAGCGCATCGTCAACAAGCTGAAACGCTGTGCCCAGATGCCGACCATAAGTCATCATCGCTTCTTCATCAGACTGGCTGCGATTGCCCAGAACTGCGGCGATCTGTGCCCCGGACTCAAAGAGACGGGCGGTCTTGCGATAGATGACCTGCCGATAGGCCTCTTCATCGGTGTCGGGATTGTGCACATTCATCAATTGCATTACCTCGCCGGCAGCAATCGTATTGGTGGCATCGGCCAGTATTTGCATGATGCGCATACTGTCGATAGTCACCATCATTTGAAATGCGCGGGAATACAGGAAATCGCCAACCAGTACGCTCGCTTGATTGCCGAATACGGTATTGGCTGAATCCTGGCCACGGCGTCTGGATGAGGAATCAACCACGTCATCGTGCAGCAAAGTCGCTGTATGAATGAATTCGATGATCGCGGCGGCGCGTACGTGTTGTTCGCCCGTGTAGCCGAACGCTCTGGCAGCGAGCAAGACGATCACCGGGCGCAGGCGTTTGCCGCCGCTCATGACGATATATTCAGAGACTTGCGAGACCAGCGCCACGTCACTTTGCAGGCTGGTCGAGATCAATTTGTCGACAGCGAGCAGGTCGTCACGACTCAACGCGACGACATCGTCAAATGTTGAGGGATTCTGGGATTTTTCGAGCGCTTGCATAGGAAACGGATGATGCCTGAAACGGCTTGTCTTGGCGACGGGGAATCTATAGAATTCCCGC
>CAYWYT010000454.1:0-1997 GCA_964462665.1 uncultured Woeseiaceae bacterium
CGGATAAACGCGAAGCTACAACACAGCCCGCAGAGCCGGCTCCAACAACAATATAGTCGATTGTACGATTCATAGGGAAATATCCAAGCCTGGTTTTTTTAAAATCAACACTACGCAACACCCTTGTTATGGCCTTCCCAGTACGGGGCTCGCAGGTCCTTCTTCAACACTTTACCAGCGCCGGACAATGGCAAAGGCTCATTGCGAATATCCAGTGACCGTGGACATTTGTAGCTCGCGATCAACTTGTGACAGTGTTCGTAAAGCTCCTCCTGGGTGATTGCTTCAGTCTCAGCTGCGGGGACAACGATCGCGTGCACTCGCTCGCCAAACTTGTCTTCGGGCACGCCTACAACCGCAACTTCACCAACCTTCGGGTGAGACAAAGCAGCATTTTCGACTTCGGCGGAAAACACGTTTTCGCCGCCGGTGATGATCATGTCCTTGGCCCGATCGCAGATGTAAAGAAAGCCGTCTTCATCCATGTACGCGATGTCGCCAGTCTTAACCCAACCGTCGATGATCGTTTCCGCCGTCTGCTCCGGCTTATTCCAGTAGCGATCGAGTGCGTTTGGTCCGCGCACCCGAATCTCGCCGGGCTCACCCTGCGGCAATTCATTGCCGTCTTCATCCGTGATTCGCACTTGAACACAGCCAATAGGGCGGCCAGCGCTACGAAGTTTGGAGTTTGGGCCTTCAGTCGCGTGATACTTGTGAGGTAGCAGCGAGATGATCGGTCCCATCTCGGTCTGCCCGTAGCCCTGAATGAATTCGACGTCAGGCATTAACTCAAGCGCCTTGAGAAGAATCGGCTCTGGCATAGGCGATGCGCCATAAACCAAATGCTTAAGATTCGAGATATCGGCGTTTTTGAACTCGGGTGCATCCAGTAACATGCCAATCATCGTCGGCACGAGAACCGAGTATGAAACCTGGTACTTGTCGATCGCGTCCAGCGTAGTCGCTGGCGTAAATGTCGACACAAAACAATGCGAGCCGCCAGCGATCGTGGTGCAGTTCGAAATAGCCATATCGGCCAAGTGAAACATTGGTGCTGCGTGCAGAAATATCGTATCGCTCGAAATACTCAGGTCGGAGACACCGGTGACGCCACTGGACCACAAAGCGGTATGCGAGAGTGCAGCGCCTTTCGGGAAGCCTGTTGTACCACCGGTATAAAAAATACCCGCCACTGAGTCATAATCGACATTCGCGACTGGCGCCGGCTTGGAACTGTCTATCAGCGCATCCCAGGACTCAAAACCGTCAGCGGGATCGCCGTCGCAAAAGTGGAGCAGGCAAAGGCGTGAATCGCTCTCAGCCATCGCGTCCCGAACACCGATTGCGCCGACTGAGAAAGCATCGTCCGCTATCAGTGCAGCGAGACCGGCGTCTTTGGCGCTGTATACGTTCTCATCGAGCGACCACCGCCAGTTCATGGGAACGATGATCGCACCCATCCAGTAGATCGCGAATTGAGCTTCCAGATAACGGTCAGAATTTAGCGCCATGATTCCGACGCGATCGCCTTCCTTTACGCCGAGCTGCTGCAACGCGGCCGCTGCTCGAGAAACGCGATCGGTGAATTCGGACCATGTGCTAACTCGACCGTCCATTTCTGTGGCGGTCATGTTTTTATAAATAGTTGCGTTTCGAATGATGTTCTGAACTAGCAGCATGCGTGTCTCCGGCACTTAATTTAAGCTTACCCAGCGGTAAGTTATAGGAATTATAACTTACCGCTGGGTAAAGTAAAACCACTCCACCCGTTATTATTGGGTTAAACTAGGGTACCTATTACTCAGGACTATCTGAATGGCAGCCTCCAAAGATGCAACCCGTCGCGCAGCTCGCAGAATAGGGGTAGATCAGGGAGCGAATTTTGACGAGCGCCGTGAAATCATTTTGCTTGAGGCTGCGCGGATCTTTAACGAAAAGGGCGTACAAAATACTTCAATAGTTGACATTGCACGCCGATTGAACGTGAGCAAGCCCGC
>CAYWYT010000455.1:0-1996 GCA_964462665.1 uncultured Woeseiaceae bacterium
CACCTGCTTCGTAAGCAGGGGGTCAGGTGTTCGAATCACCTATCCGGCACCATTTCTTTTACAATGCGCCAATGTCATTCCTTGGTGAGCTCAAACGTCGCAACGTAATCCGCGTCGCGATCCTCTACTTCGTTTCGTCCTGGGTACTTTTGCAGTTGACCGACGTCCTGTCGTCGATCCTGCCGGTGCCCGAATGGACGGGATCCTTCGTCTTTATGATGCTGCTGATTTGTCTCGCACCGGCCCTGATTTTTTCCTGGGTCTACGAGATGACGTCGGATGGACTCAAGCGAGAGAAGGACATTGATCGCACGACGTCGATCACTCCCGACACGGGTAAGAAGATCAATTCGGTGATTGTCATACTGCTGGTGGTCGCCATCGCCGGCATGATTGCGGATCGACTGGTGCCGGAGGCTGAACGGGATGTGGCGACCGGGGAAGACCCCACAGCGCTTGAGCAAATCGCCCGCAACACGATCGCCGTATTACCTTTTGCCGATCTGAGTGCTGAGGGTGATCAACAGTTCTTCACGGATGGCTTGTCGGAAGAACTACTGAATCTATTAGTACGCGTCGACGGCTTGAAAGTCGCATCCCGAACGACAGCATTTGGCTACCGAGGCACGACACTGAGTATTCCCGAGATTTCCGAGGAGCTTGGTGTCGCGCATATTCTCGAAGGCAGTGTTCGCAAGTCCGGTGATCGCATTCGCATTACGGCGCAATTAATCGATGCCGAAACCGACACACATCTCTGGTCGGAGAATTTTGATCGCGACATGGTCGATATTTTTGCGATCCAGGATGAAATCGGCAGCGCGATTGTCGCTGCACTCAAGAATGAACTGGGCCTTTCTGTGGCAACTGTCAACGTAAGAGCAACAACTAAAAACGTCGATGCTTATGCGCTGTATCTCGAAGCCCGCGAGTTGTTCATCAAGCGAGAGTCTTTGCTGGAGAGTAAGCGGCTCTATCAGGAGGCGATTGAACTCGATCCTCAATTTGCGCGAGCTTGGGAAGGACTGGCGGCGACGGAGGCAGTGCTGGACGATTGGGTGTACCACGACGGAGTTAATCACTTTCCGCACGCCAAGGCTGCCGCCGATCAGGCGCTGCTTCTTGATCCGACGTTGTCAATGCCCAGTGCCGTGCTCGGCTCCCTGGCGATGGTTATCGAGTTCGACATCATCAGGGGTGAAACCTATTATCTGGAAGCCATCGAAAAGGATCCGAAAAATACAACGGCATTGCTTTGGTACGGATTGTTACTGAAGGATGCAGGCAAGTTTCAGGATGCGGCGAACTCTCTGCTCGAATGCCTCGACATCGATCCGGGCTACCAGAATTGCAAACAGCACCTTGCGCACGTCTACCTGATGCAGGGGAGAGAAGCGGAGTCTCTGGAATTGTTCGAAGAGACGTTGGAGTGGAATTTCCATTCGATATCAGAAATGTTCGTTCCCTTCTACGCGAAGAATGGGCAGCGAGAACTTGCTTTGGCAATCGCTGATATCAAGTTCGTTTTGCAGTCGGCGCCGGTCGTTGAATGGATACGCGCTGTTGAGAATCCGGATAAAGATAACAGTAGGGGATACGAGCGGCTGAAAGACTGGGAACAAAACAAAAGCACAGGCCTCGTGTTGGCAAACTACGGGGTGATCCCAATGGCGTTCGGTATGTATGACGATATGCTTTCCCGTCTGTCAAACGCTGTGATGGTCATGTGGCACCCTGACGCGGATAAGTTTCGTGAAAGCCCGCAGTTCAAGCAGTTAGTACGCGAAAGCGGGACGCTCGCCTATTGGCATGAACGCGGATTCCCGGAATTCTGCCGTGCGGTTGGCGATGACGATTTCGAGTGCGACGAGCTTGTGCAGTAGCAACACTAGTCAGTAATTTCCCGGAATAGCATGTCGTAGTTCGCGCGTTCCGAAAACTGATTGTTCAATCCAACCACCACGCCGTACTCGGTCCAGTGAGAAACCTCGATAGG
>CAYWYT010000456.1:0-1993 GCA_964462665.1 uncultured Woeseiaceae bacterium
TGAATCATTTCAAAAAAAGAAGCAGTATTCCAGTCGCGAGCGACCGCTTCTGGCCGAAAGCAGTGCCTGAGCTGATAAACTACTGAGAGGCTGCTGTTGACCACAAAGCGGTCGTTCGATGAAGGCTCTGCACGCCGATTCCTAATTATATGGGCGGCTGCTTGTGACCCAAAGCAGCCGGTCAGAAAGCCTTATGAACCTTCTATTGATTTGTAGCGAAAATCGTCTTCGTAGCCCGACAGCTGCTGCCGTGTTCTCTGAATACGACGACGTGGACGCAATACTGGTTATGGAGAAATCACACAGGAACAAAGTCTCCAAGAAATTTCGAGCACTGCCGAAAGACAAGAAGTTAGCCGTTCTCGATATTCCGGATAATTACGATTTTATGGATGCGGATCTGGTACGAATCCTCAAAGCCAAAGTGCCGAGGTATGTGCGCATATAGCTGATCTGTATACGGCGCCAACAAAGTCTTTACCTGTTTTAGCGTGTAGACAATTGTCATGCTCCGTCGCTAATGCCGGGCAATCTAACTATGAACTGCCGTAACAGCCGGCTGACATTCTTTAGAAGTAGCGACGCATTCTCGTACACCTCATCCTCGGTTGTGTCCAGCTGCGACTCGGTATCATGAATGGAAACGTTTGTAATCGCGCTGACAACAGCGACCCGCATTCCACAATGACGAGCTGCGATAACTTCGGGAACCGTGGACATACCCACTGCATCGACGCCGATCATACTTAAGAACCGGACTTCGGCCGGAGTCTCGAAGCTCGGCCCGCACGCAAGTCCATACACGCCGCGATGCACCTTGATCTGCAATTCGGCTGCCGTCGATTCCAATAGATTCAAATACGCCGGGTCGTAAGCTCGATTCAGTGGTGTGAACCGAGGCCCAAACGTCTCCATGTTCGCGCCGCGGGTTGGGTCGGAACCGGCGATTCCTGCAATATTGATGTGATCCTCAATAAGGACAAGATCGCCGACGGCATAATTTTTGTTCACGCCACCTGCAGCATTTGTCGCGATAAGAATTTTCGCGCCGAGTAAGTGCAGAAGGCGGATTGGAAATACAACGTCCTGAGGACTGTGACCTTCGTATAGGTGCAACCTGCCCTGCATTATCACGCAGGTTGTTTCTTCAATTTTCCCGAAATGCAGTTGGCCGCGATGACTCGGCGCCGTTGCTCGCGGAAAATTTGGTACTTCTTCATACGGAATGGTTACTCGATCTTCAAGCATGTCAACCAGATCGCCCATGCCTGATCCCAACACAACGCCGACTTCAGGAACCAAATCGGTCTTTGTTCGAATCTGGGCTAGTGCCTCCAAATACGCTTGATCCAAGGAAGTATTCAATTCATTACTCTCATTCGGTTGGTTTGATAGCACCGACGCCTTCTGGCGAGGCGTCGACTATGCCCTTCTCTGTAATTAGGCCCGTTACCAGATGATTCGGTGTCACATCAAAGGCTGGATTCGCGGCCACGCAATTTTCCGGCGTAATTCGCACTTGCTCGACTTTTCCGGCCGCGGTAATGCCGCTGACCATCGTAACTTCGGTTCCGGATCGTTCCTCGATAGGAATTTCTGACAGGCCGTCCTCAATTTCAAAATCGATTGTTGATGTGGGGAGCGTTACATAGAACGGAATACCATTATCCCTTGCAGCCAGTGCTTTTAAGTAGGTGCCTATCTTGTTGCAGACATCACCATGACTTGTTGTTCTGTCGCTGCCAACAATTACGATGTCGATTTGTCCATGTTGCATGAGGTGGCCACCGGCGTTATCGACGATGAGCGTGTGTGGCACACCATGCTTGCCGAGCTCCCAGGCAGTCAGGTGCGCACCTTGGTTACGAGGTCTGGTTTCGTCCACATAGACGTGAACTGGGATGCCTTTGTCAAACGCCTTGTAAATAGGAGCGGTGGCAGTCCCATAGTCCACTGTTGCTAACCAACCAGCATTGCAATGCGTCAGTATGTT
>CAYWYT010000457.1:0-1992 GCA_964462665.1 uncultured Woeseiaceae bacterium
AGGATCAGGAGATGCTCACCAAGTGGGAGGTTTTCCTCAATAATGCAGATCCCAAATATCAGCTGACCGCCCGATATCTCTATGAACATCTGTTTCTGGCCCATATTTCCTTTGAGACCGGCACCAACGAATTTTACGAACTGGTTCGTTCAAAAACTGAGCCGGGAGAGGAAATTGATATTATCGCTACAGTGCGGCCATATGATGATCCAGGGACGGATCAGTTCTATTATCGGTTCCGGAAGATATATTCGACAATCGTGCATAAAACTCACATGGTTTTCCCACTCGATGAGAAACAATACGGACGAATTAACGATCTGTTCATCACACCTGAGTGGACTCAGGAACCTTACGTCGTCGGCTATGATAAAATTATAAGTGCTAATCCGTTCGAGACCTACGAGCAGATTCCGACTAGGTCCCGATATCAATGGCTTCTCGATAATGCTCAATATACCATTATGACATTCATCCGTGGTCCGGTCTGTAAAGGGCAGGTTGCGCTGAATGTTATTAATGATCACTTCTGGCTTATGTTCCTCGACCCGGACTATGATCTTTCGGTTAAATTTCCAGGCTTTGTCAAGCTGCACTCAAACAATCTGAGGATGCCTGGTGAAAACGGTAGCGATTACAGGTTGGCGAAGGCTCTGTTCAAGAACAAACATTACAAGTGGGCTGTTGACTACTATAAGGCGAGACAACAGTTCTATGGTGCCATTTATCCCGATGGACTAGGGGTGGAGGCTATCTGGAAAGGCAATCAACCGGATGACCAGCCGGTACTTAGCGTTTTCAGGCACTTTGACAGTGCCTCGGTTCATAGGGGAGTTCTGGGAAATCTGCCCAATACAATGTGGGTTGTCGACTATCCATTACTTGAAAGAATTTATTATGCCCTTGTGGCCGGTTTCGATGTCTATGGTACTGCAGGGCATCAGCTTGCAACAAGGCTCTATATGGATGCGCTTCGGGTTGAAGGGGAAAGCTATTTTCTGGATTTTATGCCCGAAGATGTGCGGAAAACGATGATGGAATCATGGAATATCGGCGTGTCTCTCAAGGATATTAAGTACCAGCCCGCTTCAATCCCCTCAAAAGTTGCATACAAAACAGATGAACCGAAAAGGGAGCTTATTGAGCAGGTGATTAACAACCATATTAATGTTAAAGGGGTGGCGTTTGGGGTGAACTATCTGCCAGCGGGTGTATCCTACCCTGAACTACCGGTTAAGTATGACTCTATTGAGGATATCATTGACGGGTTTATTGCTGTTTCTGCTCCGGGAGTCTCTTTCTTTCGTCATGTTTCAGATCACAATGCCAATGTTGCCTGGATCCATATTAAGAACGTTCCAGGTAAAGAGGATGTTGTGATATCGGCTGTCGTCGATCGTTGGCATGATAACGTCAAGTTCCTGTTCAGGGAGAAGAATTCCCTTGATCCGAGCAAAGACAGGGCAGATTTTATCCCTGGATTTATTGGTTCTTATCCAAATTATTTTTTCGTTCTCGATGCATCTGAACTACCTGATTTCTTCGATATCCTCGATAACTATGATGGCAGTGGGCCCTATATTCAGAGGCTTGAGAAATACGGAGTCAATCGTGGTGAAGATAATTTTTGGGAGGTTTATGACTGGTTTCAAAGTGAATTTAACGAGTCGGACAAACAGAGGGCCGGTCTCGTAGATCTCAACAGATATTACTATCAAGCAGTTGAGCAATAGAGGTTTTCACAGTTTCTTACCTATTTCTTGAGCGCCGGAGACTACTGGATAAATTCCTTCATCGAATGCACTAGGTAGCCCATAGCTGCAACAAGCTTATTTCATAACTAACTTTCCGTTAATAGGCAGGGCGATCTCACTAATAATGCAGAAGTAACCGGAGCATACTTAGAACAAACATGAGGTCTCATTTTTTCAATATAGGGGCAAGGAGTATTTTTCTCCGTGTGATTACCTTGGTCATAGCTTTCAGCCTGTT
>CAYWYT010000458.1:0-1991 GCA_964462665.1 uncultured Woeseiaceae bacterium
CATACTTTGCCCACTCGTCGAGTTCCAGCTCAACGGCTGCACGAACCGACTTCGGTTGCAGCCCGAGCGAGTGGCCTGTGAAATACACGAGTTCGCCCGTCCCCAGGACAGGAAAATGGAATCGGTCGCGATACGCGCCCAGCGGATCCGCCTCGTCCTGTGCCTTGGCGTAATCGATCGTCGTCTGATACTGCATGCTAGGCGCCCGCCTTTGGCGGAATGGTAACCCAGTCTTCCGGCGGCTCCTTACCAGGGTGAAGCGCGTTGCATTCGGGGCAAGTGCGCGCCGCTTCGTCATTGTAAAACGACTCATACAAAGGTGGCAGGTCATGGACGATCGACTTCAACAGCACCTCGACCCGGTGCACGAGACTGCCGCACTCAAAGCAATACCACTCAAAGGCATCCTTCAGCGCGTCAGGACGTTTGGGTTCAATTACGAGCCCGATGCTACCGGCCATCGGTCGCTGCGGTGAATGTCGAACGTGCTTTGGCAGAAAGAAAATCTCACCCTCGCGAATGACGATGTCGGAAAACTTACCTTCGTCAAATACCTTGAGAACCATGTCACCCTCTAACTGGTAGAAAAACTCCTCGACAGGGTCATCGTGAAAATCCGTACGCTTGTTGGGCCCGCCGACTACGAATACCGACATGTCGGTGTCTTCCCAGATTTGCTGGTTTCCGACGGGCGGTTTCAGCAGGTGTCGGTGCTCTTCGATCCAACCCTGAAAGTTGAGCGCGGCTAGCTTGGTCATTTCAGACTGGTCCCCGGATTATTCAATAGACTGCTGATCTTAGCTTGCGCCTCACTGTTAAGCACCTGCAGACAACGGTATATTGACGCTTGGCGCGAGGGGAAAATAGTAATGACAACTTCAAGTGGACTGCACTGGACATCAAGAAGAGCTTTTCTAATGGCCTCGGTCGGCTGCGCTGTAGGGCTTGGCAACATATGGTTGTTCCCATACCAGGCGGGTGCCAATGGTGGCGGCGCTTTCGTACTGATCTATCTCGCCGCGATTTTCGGGCTTGCACTGCCTGTGCTTCTGGCTGAAATCATGCTGGGACGACGCGGAGCCGGGGCTCCGCCAACGGCGCTTGCTACCGTAGCAAAAGAATCCGGTCATACCGAAAACTGGCGCTGGATGGGTATCATGCTGGGCGCTATGGGCGCGCTGTTTGCGCTTGGATTCTATTGTGTCGTCGGGGGATGGACGATCGCCTATGCGTTCAAATCAGTCGCCGGCCAGCTGCAGCAGCTCGACGGCGAGCAATCCGCACAAATGTTCACCCAGCTAAGTGCAACGCCCGGTTCTCTTTTACCGTGGTTTGTGGCTTTTACCGTACTTACAATTTTCATATCGGCCAAAGGACTGCACGCCGGCATTGAGAAAGCCGTAACGTTCATGATGCCCGCCTTGTTCGCGATGCTGGTCGCACTGGTGATCTATTCGGCCTTCGTTGGGGACTTCGGCGCTGCTGTTCGATTCTTGTTTCAACCGGATTTCAGCAAGATCACCAGCCACGTAGTGCTCGCTGCATTTGGCACCGCATTCTTTTCGGTTAGCGTTGGTATTACCAACATGATGGCCTACGGCTCGTACATCGAAAAGAGTACTAATCTCCCGCATTCAGCCACGATTATTGTGATTGCAGACACAATAGTTGCCTTGCTTGCAGGACTGGCAATCTTCCCGATCGTTTTCATGGCCGGAATCGAGCCAGCCGGTGGCGGTGGACTCGCATTTATCAGCCTGCCGGTCGCGTTCGGGCAGATTCCCGGTGGTCTTCTGGTCGGCACCGTGTTCTTCGTATTGTTATTTTTTGCGGCACTAACGTCATCAATCGGCATGATGGAGCCGCCGGTTTCCTGGTTAAGAGAAAGCTTCAATCTTTCGCGCCGCAAAGCAGCATATACGGCCGGTTCAGCAGCGTTTGTTTTGAGTCTACTTGCGGCACTGTCGTTTAACGTCCTAAGTGACGTCCGG
>CAYWYT010000459.1:0-1987 GCA_964462665.1 uncultured Woeseiaceae bacterium
GCAGCTGCACGAGTCGTGCGACGACAGCGCCAAGTAAGAGCAGTCCAATCGTTGACGTCATCGCCACGCGGCCGATAAACAAGCGCCGTTCTGAGTGGTGATCCTTGATCGGTGACAGCAAGTCCATCTACTGCGCCCGCATGCGTGTACCAGTCAAGAGGGACGCGACCAATGGCCATAACAGCGTACCGCTGATGACAGGTCCCCAATACTGGATAGTTGCAACAGGGAAGCCAGCGACACCATTGACCCAAAACAGGATGAACTGGTACAGGGCCAGCAGGGAAAAGACCGTTGCTGTCAGTTGTGACATTGGAAAAACGCGCATTAGCAAATGCATTCGAACGGTAACGAATACGATCAGGGCGAGTGCAAGCGCGTGTTGCCCCAACAAAGTGCCTTGCGCGACATCCAGCACGAGGCCGACCAGCCAGGCTGAGCCAACACTCCAGGTACGCGGCAACGTCATTGCCCAATATATGAGTGCGAGCGCCAGCCAATCGGGACGAAACACCTCAAGCCAGTCCGGCAATGGCACAACGCTGAGCATTAGCGCGATGACAAGCGTAATGAGGACCGGGATGCGGCGAGAGTATGGGCCCCTACTCATCGGCGTCGCCCTCGGTCTCGGTCGGTTCTGCTTCGGTTGGTTCTGCCTCGGTCGGTTCAATTTCGGCCGACCAGATCAGCAATACCTCGCGAACCTGGTCAAGAGACGACGACGGCGCCGCAGTGACATCCGCAAACGATTCCTGCGGCATGCGATTCACACTGGCTACGACTGCGACCGGATAGCCCGCTGGAAACGCGCCGCCAAGTCCGGAGGTGACGAGTACGTCACCCGGCACGATGTCAGCATTGTTCGGCAGAAACGGAAGATCAAGGCGATCAAATTCGCCAGTGCCTTTGGCAATAGTGCGCAAACCGTTGCGACTGACTTCAACGGGTAGTGCGTGGCTGGGGTCACTTATCAATATCGCTTGTGATGATGTCAGACCAACCTCGAGGACCTGACCAATAACGCCATCGGCGTCGATGATGGCCTGACCGTTGTAAACGCCGTCGTGTTCGCCGATGTCGATAACGAAATTGTGCCGATAAGGATTGGCGTCGACCGCCATGATTTCGGCAACGCGAATTTCGTCACGCAGGCGCGGTCGCGCGTCGAGCAAGTCACGCAGGCGATCGTTCTCAGCGCGTAACGCTGTCAACTGCTGCAATTCCGCCCGTGTCAGTACCATTTCCGCTTCAAGTCGCGACAACTCGCGCTGTAAGTCGCCGCGATCGGCGGTGCTTTCAGTCAGCCAGCCCCAAAGCCGGAAGGGTGAGTCAACAATCACTTGTAAGGGGTAAACAGCGACGCCGATATATTTGCGGACGGTGTCGAGGTGGTTCTGACGGTGGTCCATGACCATCAGCAAGACGCTGAGCGCCACACAGATAAGCAGGCGAATCCCAAGAGCCGGGATTCGTGCCGGATTCGTGTTATCACTTCGGTACATGACCATTGCGCGCTAGCCTAGAATGGTGAGTAACGACAACCAGGCCCTGATTCTGACTTACTCCAGGCCGAAAACAGAGGGCCCATGTTCATCCATGAGTTCTATAACGCGACCACCGCCGCGAGCAACGCAGGTCATCGGGTCATCGGCGATGACCACCGGTAGCCCCGTTTCTTCCATGAGTAATTTATCGAGGTCGCGCAACATGGCGCCGCCGCCGGTCAATACAATGCCGCGCTCGGCGACGTCAGCACCAAGTTCCGGCGGTGTTTGCTCCAGCGCTTCTTTAACTGCGCCGACAATGCCTTGCAATGGTTCCTGCAGGGCCTCGAGAATTTCATTGCTGTTGAGCGTAAAGCTGCGCGGCACACCTTCTGAAAGATTGCGGCCCTTGACCGAAATCTCGAGAACTTCCTGCCCCGGGAATGCCGAGCCAATTTCGAGCTTGATGCGCTCTGCTGTCGCTTCACCAATCAGGATGCCGT
>CAYWYT010000460.1:0-1983 GCA_964462665.1 uncultured Woeseiaceae bacterium
GTCGCGCAGCAGATAAATGCCTTTGCGTTCGTTGTGCATTTTTATCGATGGTTTCGGTTTGATCGAGTCGACGAAGTGCGACTCAAACTGCAGCCCGCATTTAGCGGCTTCGGCCACCATCCAACTGCTGGCACAGTCGCTCAAGCCGCGGTTCTTGTGGCCACCACCGACGTCGCTGTGCACGCCTGAAAACCAAACTTGCTGGATATCGACATTCGGCTTGTCGCTCCACAACACCGGTTTGAAGTCTTCACGGTTCTCATCGATCGAAACGGCATGTCGGGCATGCTGCACGATCTTTGAAGGCTCCGTGTCGTGAAACAAGAATTTGCTATCGTTTAGCGTTCCCCAAAACGGCACGGGTATGCCCAACTTCCCGACCGTGTCCCACGCCCCCACGAACTCGATGGGCGTGATATCGGCAACCGCGTATTTCTTACGGAAGGATGCGGCTTCCGATTCATTCGGGCCGCTGGCTTTGGTGCGCTTACGGTACAAGCGAAATGCATCGGGAATTTTGTTCGCATGCGGCCGCGTCAATAGACCACAGTTGCGAATGAAGCCGGCGAGAGATCGAACGGTATAAGCGCCACGACTAAAGCCAAAGAAAAATAGCTGATCGCCTTCGTCGTAGTTGTGAACAATGAATCGGTAACAATCCATGATGTTCTTGTCGATACCGACTCCGGCAATGCCGCCCATCAATATTTTTCGATCGGTACCTACGCCCCAGTCATAAAACGCGACCTGCTCCGCACCGCCCGCCTCTGGCTGTACGGCTCGCGTCATTCGCAATACGTTCGTCGCTCCGCCCTTCTCCGGGGAGTTCCACGTACCGTCAGCAAAAATTGCGATTCGTTTCATGAGCGTAAGAGTATAGACTTTATTGAATGACGAAACGGCACCTTAAAATTGTCGCAGTATCGATCGCAACACTTCTTGTGGTGGCAATCGGAGTCGTGCTGTACATCCTCAATGGCCTGACCTCCGACCGCTACGCAGGTCAGCCACAGGTCGTCGGACTGCCGCCCGGATTTGATCCGCTCGCGGCCACCGAGCCGTATGCCGGCGCGCATCCGGCAAGACGGGAGCGGCCAGCGGACCCCTACGCTTACCCTATCCCGATTGGTGAACCCGGTCCGGTAATGCCGACCCATCTGGATACCCTCGACTACCCGTTCGCCTGTCGCACCGAGCGATCCCTGCTCGGGCAGCCATTGGTCGATAACCAGGACGGGGCTGGTGTTGCCGTTTACGAAGGCGAAGACATTATCGGCTATAGCAAAGACTGCAGCGTCAACACACGCATCTTGTATTACTACCGAAGTGCGGATGACGGCAAGTTTCTGCCACTGGTCGACGATGCGAGCGACATCGAGAAAATAGAAGTCAACGGCCAGACCGTACCGTATATCGTTCGCCTCGAAATCGGCACCATCAATCGGCACATATACATCATTGCTCTATTACGCGGGCCGAACGATACACCGGAATCGCCGGATCTAAGTTTCTGGAATCGAAAACTGTTGTACCAACTTCGCGGTGGTGTCGGCATCGGTCGGCGTCAGGGACGCATTAACCCGAACTATATTCCCAATCGTAATGTCACTCATTTGCAACAGGGCTATGCGGTCGTGCATTCGACAGCGAATCAGACCTCGACGAGCTACGACATTTTACTTGCCGAAGATACGATGGCACGCGTCAAACGTCAGTTCATCGCACGCTACGGTGAACCGAAATACACGATTGGTCTGGGCAAGTCCGGCGGCGCGATTCAGCAATATCTGATCGGCCAAAACCGACCTGGCTTACTCGATGCCGCTATTGCGATGTATTCCTATCCGGACACCGCGACGCAGATCACCCAGGTCATGGACTGCGAACTATTGGAGTACTACTTCGATGTCACCGACGCCGACAACGAGAAATGGCAAAAATGGTCGCAACGATCCTGGATAGAGGGCTTCAATGCCAGTGACG
>CAYWYT010000461.1:0-1972 GCA_964462665.1 uncultured Woeseiaceae bacterium
AATTTTCCAAGTTTCAATCAACGCATAATTGATCTGCAGTTCTGCATACCGAATACCTCTCCCAGCCGCATGTATTGCATAGAATGTGACAACAGAAGCAAATGCTTCGGCAGAATTTAGAAAATTATAGCCGAACCGCAGATGTTCTAAAAATTGATCAAACTTACCCCTTTTTATGTTAGAAACAAAAGAAGGCGGTGGAAATAAAAACTCAGACCTGCTCCACCAGGATTCGATATGTTGTTTCCCCACACACCCTTCCACATGGACATGAAGTTCACAGAACTTATCTAAAGTTGATGTCATAATAAGCTGGTATCCTTATCGGAGTTTAGTCAAACCGACAAAACTACCGTCGTTATCCTCAGCCAGCCGACGCATTAGCGCAGCAAACCGGGAGACATTCAGCTCAGCTCCGGGTTGGCTGAAAAGTACTGGAAAACCAACGGCATGAATACGGACTCGGCGGGAACCATCCTGCAATGACCTGTTAATGGAGTCCACCGTATCGACCACACCCTGGATTGAACCGCGGGAAAAATCGTCACCAAAAATATAGATGCTGATCTTTTTATCGGTTGCATAAAAACGCTTTATTGCCGCCGTAACTCCTTCCACCGGGCTGGAGTTGGAGAAAGGCATCCAGTTCCTGAGGCGGGTGAGAATCGCCTTCCTGCGTGCCGGAGAATCCCGTATCCACCTGCCGCTGTATTGAGAGAACATATAGTCACCCATATCGTTCATAACCTGGATACCCTTCACACGGGGATAGATTTCCAATATTTCCTTCATTTTTTTACGAACCATTGACCAGGCGAACTGCTGCATGGAACCGGAAGTATCTATCACAAAAATGATATATTCACTGTCAACGGGCACCCCACCTATCAGCGAATCGGAACGCTTTGATGGTTTAATAGCCTGTAATCTGATCATTTCCTCCGTCAGGCTTTGTCTGGCACGATACAGCTGTTTGATGATCGCATCCTCTGATGCACCGGTGACATTTACAGCCTGCTGCTCATCCTGCAGATTTGAATATTTGCCCTGGAGATTGAGAACCTTTTTTTCCAGTATTTCCTGTTCACTTTGAGCCTTTTTCAGTTGAACTGCAAGTACTGCTGATTTTTTGTACAGTGCATTGTTGTCGAGTTTCAGCTGAGTAATACTGCTGCTCAGGTCAGCGGTTATATTTTCTATCAGTTCCGGTTCAGATATTTTTGATATAACCAGCAACAAAACAATTGCACCAAAACCGCAGGACACCACATCCAGGAAAGAGAGATTGAAGATCTCAAATACGCGGCGTTTCTTTTTCATGGCCAGTCCCTTGCCGGAGTGAGGAATGAACCGCCTGAGTCAATGGCCAGTTTCCAGAAGAGCACTGAAGCAAGGGGGTCTCCTTCAATGGGAAAAAGGATTATATTAACGGGAACTTTGGCAGGAAGCTGTTTGATCGCCTGCTCAAAGAGTTTTGCACGTCCTTTGCCATTAATGGTTCTCGATTTTTTCCTGCCTTTTCCCTGGGTCGGTAATCCATCTGTCAGCAGTATGATATTATCGGGCTGAGGAACAATGGTTCGTGCTTTAAGAAAAACACTGTAAAGATTTGTGCCGTCGATGGGTGCTGTGCGGTTTAATTTTGACAGGATTGTATCCACTGCAGGACTATCCGTTACCGGAACCCAGGTCGCCTTTTCCCCGGATGTTATTGCAGTGGCAGCAGTATTGAAATTATACAGCTGAATTGAACTCTGAGCCGGAAGGTTGGCGATGAGCCATTCAACCGCTGCAACGGTTTTTCTCCACTTCGGGGCTGAACGCCGGGATGAATCATTGAGAATCTTGCGCCGGATAATGTCGACGATTTTATAGTCAAGCATTGACGCCGATGAATCAACCAGGATAAGAACACGGCTGCCTCCAAGTTTTAAGCCGGTGAAATATTGGCGATTACCCTCACCTTCAAACG
>CAYWYT010000462.1:0-1970 GCA_964462665.1 uncultured Woeseiaceae bacterium
AAAGCAGCGCGACAATAGCAGTTCTTGGGGGGTATGCCTAGTCGGTAAAAAACTGTCGTTTAAAGCGTACGTCGCTGGCCCGATCGGATCCTTCAGGTGTCACGCTGATATCGAATACCAGCGTTTCGCGATTGGCGATCGCGACTTCGCCGATGTAGTAGATCGCATCGCCCTCATTGATCTGTCGCATGGTGACGCTTTTCAATTGACCCGTCAGATTCACCGTCTTCACAGATACATCTGCGACAACGGCGGACCGGTCGCTTTCCTGCAGCACTGAAACGTTGAGCATCGCTCGATTCTTGCTGCGCACTATATTGTAGGCGCGAGCAACTTCGGGCGGCAGCTGATCGGTTGATTGGGCGCTGAAGTGCACGACATGATCGCCGATATCGGCATTCGTCGCTCCAGCAGGTTGTGCCGCTGGGACGTTCGCAGACTCACCCGGTCCGCCGCAGGCAGATACCAGGCCAAGCAATGACAGGGCGATGAATATTCTTTTATTTATCACGATATTTTCCTCCCGATACGGTCACTATAAACCATTTAAGTGCTTGACCGCGAAGCGCTTGCTACGTCTACATGAACAATGAGCGTGAGTCTTCGAGCAAAATCGACAAGGCGCCCAGAAAAATGATGGCGAAGATTGGAGAGACATCGAACCCTCCGATCGGCGGAATATAGCGGCGCAGTGGCCGCAGGATCGGGTCGGTCAAATCAGCGAGCAGCGCTGTTGCAGGGTTGTATGTGTTTGGAGCGATCCAGCTCAGTACAATTCTGAGAATAATCGCGAATGTAAACATGCGCAGAGACAGCGTCAGGAGTTCGAAGATCGACGCGATGACCACAAATTTGGGGAGTACGGGAATACCCATAATCAGCAAGACAGCAACGACAGTAATTGCCTGAACCAGAAATGCGACCAGCACGGTCGCTGTATCGATGCGTCCGATCGACGGCAAGATGCGCCGCAGCGGATTGATCAGCGGCGAGGTCGCTTTCAGGATGCCCTGCGATACCGGATTGCGAAAGTCCGCGCCAACCCATGGTAGCCAGAATCGAAGCAGCAAGATAAACGTGAACAAGCTTGCGATGGTTTCAATGATATAAATTAATGCGCGCACTATTTTCCTGCCTCGTCCGCCAATTGGTTGGCTCGTTCTTTTGCTGCTGCCAGCGCGGCGCTAAAGATAGCACGAACATCCTGCGCTTCGAGACTGTCCAGTGCCGCTGCGGTGGTACCGCCCGGCGAACGAACCTTGGCGATAAGCTCACTCATTGCCGCATCGCTGCCAGCCGCCAGCGCGGCCGCGCCAACAGCGGTCTCGACGGCTAGTGTACGTGCGGTTGCATCGTCCAGACCCATAGCCGACGCCGTCTGCACCATCATGTCGATGAGCAGGTAGAAATACGCAGGTCCACTGCCCGAGATGGCAGTAACAGAGTCGATATCAGTTTCCGCGCCGACCCATACGACTTTGCCAACCGCCTGCATGACAGTTGCGGCCAGCTCCCGATCAGCATCGCTGCAATTGTCATTGGCAAACAGCGCAGAGACACCCAGACCCAGAAATGCCGGTTGATTTGGCATGACCCGAATAACCGCGAGGTCACCGCCAAGCCAGTCTTCGATATCGCTGCTACGAACACCGGCGGCGATTGACAGGATTAAAGGTTTGTTGCTCTGAATATCGGCAGCAAGGTCGCGGCAAACGCCGGCAAGCACCTGCGGCTTTGTTGCCAGGACGATGCAGTCGACCTGCCTGGCCGTCGCTGCGTTGTCACTGTTAATCATTATTTCCGGTAACGATTCGGTCAGACGCTCGCGCTGCTCAGCAGACGGCTCCGAAATGGCGACGTTCGCAGCGGCATAGCCACCGCATAACATTCCGCCTGCGATAGCGAACGTCATGTTGCCGCCACCGATGAATCCGATTTTCTTATCGTTCACTAAGATCGTTCACTAAGAT
>CAYWYT010000463.1:0-1967 GCA_964462665.1 uncultured Woeseiaceae bacterium
TCGCATTGCAGATCGCGCATTATTATTGCGAGCTCGCCGAAGAGTGCGCTGCTCGAAATGATTATGCCAGCGCACGTCAGTACGTTAAAAAGGCGCAGGCGGGTCGTCCCAGAACAATGCGCGGCGCGCTTACTCGCGCACACATCGCGCGCGAAACTGACGACAACAAAACTGCGATTCGTCTCTACCATCGAATCATTGATGAACACACGTATCTGATTGCCGAGGCATTGCCGGAAATCGTGGTCGCGTATGAGAAAGACGGTTCGATGAAGGGTCTCGACAAGGCCCTGAAGGCGATGCTGGTAGACGATCCCGATATGAGCTCACTCGTGGCTTACACGGCGATCATAAATGGCATCACAGGAATTCCTGTTATTGATGCATGTGTTGAAGAGTACATTCTTAACGAACCGACGCTGTCCGAGTTTGTTGACCTTCACGGTTTGGCGCAAAGCGATGCCAAGTCACAAGATGAAGCACTGCAAAAAGTTCGCAGCGCTTTGGCAAAACTCGCGGCAGCGACGCCGCGCTATCAATGCCAGGAATGCGGCTTCTCCAGCCAGCGACTGCTGTGGCAGTGTCCGAGCTGCCGCAATTGGGAAACGCAACGGCCTGCGTCCAGAGTGCAATTCGACACCGTTTTGCAGCATTCCATTACGAATCACTAATTACCGATGTTTCGCGCAAATTTGCGTGCGGTAACAATCAGCCAAAGCTCCTAGTCTCCTCGTCTGTGCCATTCCCGGCGCAGTCAGTCATCAAAGGAGCTAGATATGAAACTACCAGTCCGATTATTGACGTTGTTGCTCGCTTGCATGCCGCTATGGGCATTCGCTGGTCCAGTCGACATCAATACCGCTGACGCCGAGACCATTTCGACCGAACTGGATGGTGTCGGACTTACGAAGGCCCAGGCGATCGTTGAGTACCGGAAGAAGCATGGGCCATTCAAATCTGCCGCAGATCTCTCCCTGGTAAAGGGCATCGGCGAGCGCACTGTTGAGCTCAATAAAGAGAATATTCGAGTTCAAGCAGCGAAAAAGTAATCGCCGTTTAATATGTGACACATGTCTGCCGGCGACCGTGACAAAGGTCCGGCGCCGGCTTTTTGAATTGGCTATTATGCGATTCTAACAAAGTATTGGGGATTCAAATTGGGCGCAAAAATCACGTCTGCAGTTTTTCCGGTTGCCGGCCGCGGCACGCGTTTTCTTCCTGCGACGAAGGCGAGCCCGAAAGAAATGCTACCTATCGTTGATAAGCCGCTGATCCAGTATGCGGTTGAAGAAGCCCTGGACGCCGGCGTTACCAAACTCGTATTTGTAACAGGTAGCTCCAAGCGCGCCATTGAGGATCATTTCGATACTGATCCAGGGCTTGAAAAGGCCCTAACCGATTCCGGCAAGCACGACATTCTGGAGAAGGTTCGCGACATCGTTCCGAAAGGCGTCACTTGTATTTACATTCGGCAAGGTGAACCCCTTGGACTCGGCCACGCGGTTCTGTGCGCACGGCCAGCGGTTGGAGACGAACCGTTCTTCGTACACCTCGCCGACGACCTTATTGACGGTGATCCACCGTGCCTGACACAGATGGCCGCAGAATACGCGCGTCACGGAGGTAGTGTAGTAGCGGTTGAAACAGTGCCTACGGAAGATACCTCCAGCTACGGTATCGTTGCAGTGGATAGCAGCAATGACAATCGCATTACGAAAATTGTTGAAAAGCCGTCCCCGGACAAAGCCCCGTCAAATTTAGCTGTCGTCGGTCGTTACTTGTTGGACAGTTCGATTTTCGACAAGCTCGAAACGATCGGAAAAGGAGCGGGCGGCGAAATTCAGCTGACCGATGGAATAGCTGAACTATTGGCAGAAAAGCCGGTGCATGCCTTTGCATTTTCCGGCGACCGCTACGACTGTGGCAGTAAAGTGGGATACCTCAAAGCGACGGTCGCGTACGGTCTC
>CAYWYT010000464.1:0-1967 GCA_964462665.1 uncultured Woeseiaceae bacterium
GCTTGCCGTAGTTGAATACGTCGATGGGTTTGCCTTCGATAATATTCTTCGTAAACAGGAACAGCGCCATGTCTGGTCGGCCGAAGGGGCCATAGACTGTGAAGAAGCGCAGGCCTGTCGTTGGCAGCTTGTACAAGTTTGAGTAGGTGTGTGCCATCAACTCGTTGGCTTTCTTGGTCGCACCATAGAGCGCTAGCTGATGATCTACAGTCTGATGCACTGAAAACGGCATGTTCGTATTCGCGCCGTACACCGAGCTTGATGAGGCATACACCAGATGCTTAACGTCATTGTTCCTGCAGCCTTCCAGAACGTGCAGAAAGCCAACGATGTTGCTTTCAATATACGAATGCGGATTCTCCATCGAGTAGCGCACGCCGGCTTGTGCTGCCAGGTTAACCACCTTGTCGAACTTCTCTTTCGCGAACAGGGAATCCATTGCTTCTCGGTCCGCGAGGTCTATGCGGGCCATTGAGAAATTTTCGAAGGGCGTCAGCGTTGCTGCGCGTGCCTCTTTGAGTGACACGTCGTAGTAGTCGTTGAAGTTGTCGAGGCCGACGACTGTGTCGCCGCGCTCGAGTAGTTGTCGGGAAACGTTGAAGCCTATGAATCCGGCCGCGCCTGTTACTAGAATTTTCAAACCTTACTCCTACAGACGGCCATCGACTTGGTCGGCCGGTAGTACGTATTTGATGTCATAGAGAATCGAGTTTTCTTTGCCATACGCTCGCATTCCTTTCTCGCCCAGCGCGCGAAACTGATCGTGCGCCACTGCAATCACAACCACATCATACGCCCCTAACTCGGGCTCTGAGACCAGCTCTATACCGTATTCAGCTTTGGCCGCTGCCGCATCAACCCATGGGTCGTGCACGTCGACGCGCATGTCGTAGCTCTGCAACTCAGTCACGACGTCGACCACCTTGGTATTGCGCACGTCCGGACAGTTCTCCTTGAACGCGAGACCCAGTATCAGGACGCGCGCTTCCGGCGCCGCAGTACCTTTGTTAACCATGCGCTTCACAATTTGAGCCGCAACAAACAGGGCCATGTTGTCGTTGATGCGTCGGCCCGCAAGAATCATCTGCGGGTGAAAGCCCAGCTGCTCTGCTTTGTAGGTCAGGTAGTAAGGATCAACGCCGATGCAATGTCCTCCGACCAGACCCGGGCGAAACGGCATAAAATTCCATTTTGTGCCGGCCGCATTCAATACTTCTTCTGTATCGATACCGACACGGTCAAATATCATTGCGAGCTCGTTGATCAACGCGATATTCACATCGCGTTGCGTGTTCTCGATGACTTTGGCCGCTTCGGCGACCTTAATACTCGATGCCTTGTGCGTGCCCGCCGTAATTATTCGTTTATAGACATCGTCGATGAAGTCCGCAGCCTCTGGTGTTGATCCTGCGGTGACTTTGAGGATCGACGGCAAGCGATGTTCCTTGTCACCCGGGTTGATGCGTTCCGGACTGTAGCCAACGAAGAAATCTTCGTTCATCTTGAGCCCCGAGCCGAGTTCAAGCAGTGGTACGCAAACTTCTTCGGTCGCACCCGGATAGACAGTTGACTCATAGACGACTACATCGCCCTTGCTGATGACATCTGAGAGCAACCTGCTCGCACTCTCAAGCGGCATAAGCAACGGCACTTTGTACTCGTCGATCGGCGTCGGCACCGTCACAACATAAAAATTGCAATCCGCCAGCGCTGAGGGGTCCGTCGAAAAGCTCAGATGGGTCGCTTCGGACAGTTCCTCCGCGGACACTTCCAGCGTCGAATCGACGCCTTCTTCGAGCTCAGCGATTCGATCCGCTTTCACGTCGAAGCCGCAGGTCGAGAATTGCTTGCCAAATTCCACTGCCAGCGGCAGACCCACGTAGCCGAGACCGATCACACCGATGCGTAATTTGTTGATATTAAAAGACATAACGTACTAAATACCACATGTAATTATTGAAATCTCG
>CAYWYT010000465.1:0-1962 GCA_964462665.1 uncultured Woeseiaceae bacterium
GCCGGAGATACCTTTTGCGGCGCAACACTGGTGGGCATCGCGTCTGGCCTGCACCCGGTCATGGCAGCTCGACGAGCCATGCCTTTGGCCGCGCAAATGACGGAGCAAATAGGTCCTGCCGTGTTGTTGCGGGCAGAAGCGGCTCCCGAGGCTGCATCAGATGCCCGCGTCGTCGTAAATAGTGCCCAAATTCAGCGCGTGGCCGAACTGATTAAGACACTCACAGATGTCGTCCCTTATGCGTTCACCGGTCCTGATCTACCAGCAGCCAATCACCCCGCTGCTCTCGACTACTTTTTTGTGTCCACGTTGCAACAGTTCGGGTTCTGGACGCATGCCGAGGGTCGCTATGAACGTCCGCTGGTTGCGTACATCGACGGTGAAGAACGTAAGGGTGCGTTCTACTTTTTCCGCGCCTATTGTCGCTGGCTGAACGACGACCCGGAGCGACTGTCACCAGCCGCACAGGCGAAACTCAGTAAGGCTGACTTGCTTGCCGTCCTGCGCGATGACGATGGCAACGATCCCATGCCGTCGATTGATCTACACCTGTCGCTCGCGCACGCCTATGGTCGCGACATGCAGGCACTGGGGTATACGCCGGCGACACTCATACGGAAGGTAAATTCATCGGCAGATCCGATGAACGCGCTGCTTACAAGACTTGATCACATCGGCGGCTACAAAGAAGACCCCTTACGCAAGAAAGCGGCGTTGCTAGCGATCATTTTGCGGCAGAGGCCTGAGGGTTTTCTGCGTGGAGATAGCGAGGACGCGCCACCGATCGTTGACTACCACGTAATGCGATCCTGCCTGCGAATTGGGTTGATCGATGTGGTCGACACCGATCTAGCCGCCCGACTTGAGACGAGAATGCTGTTGTCGGAAGCTGAAGAATGGGCTGTGCGCAGTGCAGCGTTCAGTGCCATTGAGCAACTTGTTGAACAATCCGGCAAGAGCATGGGCGCCGTCGACTGGTTCTTGTTCCAGGCGCGACAACGCTGCCCGGAAATGACCGATCCACTGTGCAGCTCATGCTCGGTCGACCCAGTCTGCGCGCACCGCAAAGCATTGTTTCAGCCGGTGCGGCGCACAAGCTTCTACTGAATCAGAGAAAGGCGTACTTCAAAGCGAAGATCGCGGCGATGACATAGGCAGCGATCGAACAATCGCGTGCCTTGCCGCTGATGAGCTTGATCAGTATGTAGCAAATAAAACCCAGCCCAATGCCGTCTGCGATCGAAAAAGACAAGGGCATCGCCACCGCCGTGACCACCGCCGGAGCACTTTCGGTAATGTCGCTCCAGTCGATATCCGCGAGGCTGCGCGCCATGATGCATGCAACGAACAGCAATGCAGCCGCAGTGGCATAAGCCGGGACACTTTGAGCAAGCGGCGCGAAGAACAAGCAGCCAAGAAACAGCAGACCACAGACAACCGCGGTGAGGCCCGTACGGCCGCCCGCTTCGACACCTGCAGCACTTTCAATAAAACTCGTCGTTGACGATGTTCCAGCCACAGCACCGACAATTGTGGCGGTCGAGTCTGACAGCAATGCGCGTCTGAGACGTGGCAGCTTGCCATCGTCATCGAGCAGTTTCGCGCGCGTTGCGACACCAACCAAGGTACCTGCCGTATCAAATACATCGACGATTAACATGGACAAGATCACCGTCACCATCGACCACTGCATCGCTGCGGCGATGTCGAGTTGCAGCAGGACTGGTGCTGGCGACGGCGGCATCGCTACGAAACCGTTGAACTCAACATTGCCCGAAATCCAGCCGACCAGCGCCGCTCCGAGAATGCCGATAATGACTGCGCCGCGAACCTTGCGCGCCGTCAAGGCGGCGATCACCACGAACGCCGCGATACAAGCCATTGGCTCGAATCGGGTCAATTCACCAAGACCGACCAGGGTCGCCGGGTGATCCACCACGATGCCCGCATTCTTGAGTGCGA
>CAYWYT010000466.1:0-1961 GCA_964462665.1 uncultured Woeseiaceae bacterium
CCTAAGGACGAGGGCATCGCCTTTTATTGGATGCAGCTCGCCGCTCAACAAAATTATGCCACGGCGCAGCGCAGCCTGGGCGAGCTCTACGAAAACGGATCGGGTATTATGCTGGACATCAACATAGCGTCTCATTGGTATGGCCTCGCAGCACTGCAAGGCGATTCAATCGCCCAAAAACATTTGCAGCGCCTGGCACAGACAAACCCGTTATTTAAAGAAACCAGTTAATCGATAAAAATAAGGCCCCCATGACCACCAATATAATTACCATTGTTGACCCGCGTGACATTAGCCGTGTACCGGTGATTCCAACGCAAACGCTCGCCCCCGGAAGCACGCTTGCAGACACGCGCGGGCGGCTCTTGCGCGACCTGCGCATTTCGGTAACTGATCGTTGCAACTTCCGCTGCACCTATTGCATGCCTAAATCAGTATTCGACAAGAACTACAAATTTTTACCCAGATCAGAACTTTTGAGCTTCGATGAAATCACGCGTATGGCAGCGTTGGTCGCCGCACATGGCGTCGAGAAAATCCGTCTCACTGGCGGCGAACCCCTGTTGCGAAAAAATGTTGAGATTTTGATTGAGAGGCTAACCGCACTCAAGACGTTTAATGGTAAACCTCTGGATGTAGCCCTCACCACCAACGCCTCGCTGCTGGCCAGGAAAGCCCCGGCACTCAAGGCCGCTGGCCTACATCGTGTCACCGTCTCCCTCGATTCGCTCGATGACGCTAAGTTCCGCGCCATCAACGATGTGGACTTTTCAGTGGCCGATGTGCTGGGTGGCATCGACGCTGCGCAAAACGCGGGCTTTGCGTCCATCAAGATCAACATGGTGGTCAAGAAAGGTGTCAATGATCAGGACGTAGTTGCTATGGCGCGACACTTCAAGGGTAGCGGCCACATCGTGCGTTTCATCGAATTCATGGACGTGGGCTCCTCCAACGGCTGGTGTATGGACGATGTCGTGCCCTCGGCCGAGATCGTGCGCATGATCAACGCAGAGATGCCAATTATCGAAGCCGAATCCAACTACCCTGGAGAAGTTGCCGAGCGCTGGACCTATGCGGATGGCAGCGGCGAAATTGGCGTAATCTCAAGCGTAACGCAAGCCTTCTGTTCCACCTGCACGCGCGCCCGACTCTCGACCGATGGCAAACTATACACTTGTCTATTCGGGCAGTCTGGCCATGATTTGCGCGCGCTCATACGTTCAGGCAAAAGTGACGAGCAAATCGCGAGTGCCATAGGTTTGATCTGGAATCAGCGTGAAGACAGGTATTCGGAAATTCGCACAGAAGAAACGGCGCGAAGTCAGAAAGTCGAGATGTCTTATATCGGTGGTTGACGCTTTCACCCGCACTAGATCTGAATTCGCCAACACCCCGATCCGTTTCGGCGGCATTAACGTATAATCAGAAGATGTGCGAACCAATGAACGACTTATTCAGTGAGGACTATCCATGAATTCTCTATCCATAAAAACCGTTGAATTCGAGCGTCCGCAAATGGATCTGGGCACCAGTTGCACCGCCAATGCCTGGGCGCGCGTGCCCGTAGAGCAGTCGCCAGCTGAACGAGCAACTCTCAAAGCGCGCATCAAGCAGCTGCTAGAAGAGCAGCAAGCGGTTCTGGTCGCGCATTATTATGTGGATGCCGATCTGCAGGAATTGGCGGATGAGACCGGTGGTTGCGTGTCGGATTCACTCGAGATGGCGCGTTTCGGCCGTGATCATCCAGCTAAGACCGTGGTGGTGGCTGGCGTAAAATTTATGGGTGAGACAGCCAAGATACTCAGCCCGCACAAACGTATTCTGATGCCTGATCTCGACGCAACTTGCTCTCTCGATTTGGGCTGCGCTGCGGACGAGTTCACCGCGTTTTGCGATGAGCATCCTGACCGTACAGTCGTGGTCTATGCCAACACCAGTGCAGCGGTGAAGGCGCGCGCCGA
>CAYWYT010000467.1:0-1956 GCA_964462665.1 uncultured Woeseiaceae bacterium
AGGGTAAGTACTTCATGAATGGCAAAGTGCTCGATATTTCCTATCGCTACATGAGTGACGACTGGGAAATCGATTCACACACCGTGGATATGCGATACCGTTTCCCCATCGGCGGCAGAAGCTACATCGAACCGCACCTTCGCTATTACAGCCAGTCAGCCGCGGACTTCTATACCTTGAGTCTTGTCGACGGAGACCCGTTGCCAGAGTACGCATCCGCAGATCATCGCCTTGGCGAGTTTGATGCAATAACGGTAGGCGCGAAGTATGGCTGGAAGACCAGGAACGGCAATGATATGAATGTGCGGCTTGAGTTCTATCAGCAATCGGGTAGCGTTAGTCGTAGTCAGCTCATCGGAAATCAGGTCAATCAAGACAACAATCCTGACCTCAACGCGGTTATATTCCAATTCGGATACGGATTCGGAAAGTAGGCTTCGATGACATGGCTGCCGCCTGAGCGCAGCGTATCGATCGACCGTGGCGATGACTGTTGGCGCGGTCGATTCCACGCGATGGCCAGTCCATGTGAAGTCCTGTGCAAAACGAAAGAAGCGGGGCAGGCGCAAGAGCTGACTGAACTGGCGGCGACGGAAGCCTGGCGCATCGAAGACAAGTTCAGCCGTTACCGCAACGACAACATCGTAGCCCGTATTAATTCTGCCGACGGCGTGGCAGTCGATATCGATTCTGAAACTGCTCAATTACTCGATTTTTCTGCAACGCTGTTCGAACTCAGTGATGGTAAATTCGATATCACATCGGGAGTGCTAAGGAAGATATGGAGCTTCGATGGCGGCCACGAGATACCTTCCCGGAAGGCAGTGCAGCAAGTACTCGAACTCGTCGGCTGGGGCAAAGTCACCTGGAGGGATCACCGACTGCAGATTGAAGCGGGCATGCAGATTGACTTGGGTGGTGTCGGCAAAGAGTATGCGGTCGATCGGGCTGCCACCTTATTGCGTGCGGCAACAGAGGTGAGTTGTCTGGTTAATCTGGGTGGTGATCTCGCCGTCACTCGACGAGCGACAGGCGGGCGCCCTTGGAAAGTTGGCATAGAAGGCTTAAACACGACGGCCGAGCTACCGGCGAGCCTGCTGCAGCTGCATGTGGGGGCATTAGCTACCAGCGGCGATGCACGCCGCTACCTGATAAAGGATGGTAAGCGTTACAGCCATATTCTGGACGCGCGCGACGGCTGGCCCATCGCGGCTGCGCCGCGTTCGATTACAGTAGCGGCTGATACCTGCACCCAGGCAGGCATGCTGAGCACCCTGGGCATGCTGGAAGGTAGTGCAGCAGAAGCATTCCTGGAAGAGCAGGGCGTCGATTATTGGTGCGAACGCTGAGAAATCACTTTGCCGGACTGAGACTTCTGTCCTTTTCTAATATTCAAAATTGCATAGTCTAAGCCGATGTTTGCGAGCCTCCCTCAAAATCTGATCCTGTATAGCGCAGGGTCGTTTCTTCTCGGCTGGATCCTGTCCGCCATACACTCCCGCATGACGGCAAGTTCTCGCGCTAACAAGAGAGACCCGCGGGACGACCGCATTCGCTCTCTTGAGGCAGAAGCCCGCGTTGCTCGGTCTGAAGCTGATGAGATGAGTGAAAAGGACGCGCTGCAGCAAAAAGAACTCATAGAAGCGAATGAGGGCATCGAGAAACGCGACAATGTTATTGCACACCAGCAGTCCCGTTTGGAAAAAACTGGCTCTGATCTCAAATCTTCGGTCATGAAAACGCGTGAATTGCGCTCTGAGTTATCTGACCGTGCTTCCGAAAATATTCGCTCTGAACTCAAGATTCGCGAGGTCGAAACCGAGCTCGATATAGCGCAAGCCTCGACCGACATGATCGCTACCGGTGTGCTGGACTACGCACTGACACCGGAGTTGGAACCAGCCGACCTGGACCCGGAAGCCAACGACCCGGATTACAGTAAGACGGCTACCTGAA
>CAYWYT010000468.1:0-1949 GCA_964462665.1 uncultured Woeseiaceae bacterium
AAATTCTAGGGAGTCGAGCCTAAATTCTAGTACTACCGTTTTATCTTATCTATACATATCTAAATACAAACACAAACCAGATAATCGCCAGTGCGAGTCCACCCCACAGTGGAGCGCCAAAAAAAGCCAGCCAGCCGAAATTGATAAAACCGGTGCCAAGCCAGGCAATAAACAGTCTATCACCACGTGTGGTGTCCAGGCCCAATATGCCGTTCCTTGGATTCCCGCCGGGGCTGTAATGTTCCCATACGCCCATAGCAGCGATCGATAAGGCTAAAACTATGAAGAAAGAAGCTGTTGGCCAGGTCCAGGCCATCCAGGATAAACCCATGACATATAACCCTCTGGTTAAACCCGCCCGAGAGCGAAGCCCTTGGCGATATAGTTACGAACAAAATATATGACAACCGCGCCGGGAATAATAGTCAGCGAACCCGCCGCAGCCAATAACCCCAATTCGTAACCCGAACTGCTTGCAGTCCGCGTCATTGTCGCTGCGATCGGCTTGGCATCGACCGAGGTCAATGTTTTCGCCAACAGCAGTTCGACCCACGAATACATGAAGCAGAAAAACATGGCTACTCCAATACCGGCCGCAATGGTCGGAATAAAAATACGAATAAAGAATCTCGAAAACGAATATCCGTCCAGATAAGCCGTTTCATCAAGCTCCTTCGGGATGCCGGACATAAAACCTTCAAGTATCCAGACCGTGAGCGGAATATTAAACAGACAGTGTGCCAATGCCACGGCTATATGGGTATCAAACAGACCGATCGCTGAATACAGCTGGAAAAACGGCAGTGCAAACACCGCCGGCGGCGCCATGCGGTTGGTTAGCAGCCAGAAAAACAAATGCTTGTCGCCGAGAAAGCGGTAACGCGAAAAAGCGTACGCCGCCGGCAGCGCAACCGACACCGAGATCACGGTGTTAATCACCACATAGATAATCGAATTGATATACCCGTTATACCAGGTCGAGTCGGTAAAGATGACCTTATAGTTAGCAAGCGTAAACTGTTGCGGGAAAAATGAAAACCCGCCGAGTATTTCGCCCGTGGTTTTAAACGACATGGCTAGCAGGCCATAAATCGGTAACATCAAAAAAAGGATATACAGTGCAGGCACCAGCCATTTTCTTGGATGAGTCATGTTACTGCTCCTCATTACGCATCATAAGGGTGTAAAATACCCAGCAAATCAGTAAAACCACCAGGAAGTATACCAGAGACATCGCAGCCGCCGGACCCAAATCGAACTGGCCGAGCGCGATCTTAACCAGATCAATCGACAGGAATGTTGTGGTGTTGCCAGGGCCACCACCGGTAAGAACAAAAGGTTCGGTATAAATCATGAAACTGTCCATGAAACGCAACAGAATAGCGATGGTCAGAACTCGCTTCATCTTCGGCAGTTGAATATAGCGAAATATTGCCCAGCGGCTGGCCCCGTCAATATTCGCAGCCTGGTAATAGTCGTCAGGTATCGAACTCAATCCCGCGTAACAGAGCAGCACAACCAGCGAGGTCCAGTGCCACACATCCATAAGCACGGTAGTCAGCCAGGCTGCCACTGGCTGCCGGGTAAAATTGTAATCAATTCCCATTGAATTCAGGGTATGGCCCAGCAGGCCGATTTCGGGCAGTGCGAAAATATTCCACATGGCACCAACCACGTTCCATGGAATCAGCAACGGCAAGGCCATTAACACCAGACAAACCGACACCCACGGGCCCTTACGCGGCATGGTAAGCGCAACACCGATGCCGAGTGGCACCTCGATCGCCAGAATCATGCCGGTAAACAACAGTTGGCGTACAAGGGCATCGTGAAAGCGGTCCGAGCGCAATACCTGCTCGAACCAGGTCGTGCCTTCCCAGAAAAATACGTTGTTGCCAAAGGTTTCCTGGAAGGCGTAATTAACCACCGTCATCAGAGGAATAAATGCA
>CAYWYT010000469.1:0-1947 GCA_964462665.1 uncultured Woeseiaceae bacterium
TTGACCGAAAATATCGATGAAATCAACTACTATCTTCGTCGATTTATTGAGACTCTCACCCAGTGAGCCCTAGCAATCCAGGAGACAGGTCATGAGGTTTTTACTCGTTCTAATCATGTTTGCATTCGCCGGATGCGGTAGCCCGTCCGAGGACAATTCATCGGCGCGAGAATCGTCTGCAGAAGAGATGGAAACCGCTGCAGATGGACTGCAGGAGTCGGCTGAGACTTCCATGGACAAGGCGGAAAATGTAGAGAAAGTTTTGCAGGACGCAGCTGACGCGCGCGATGCGGCGATCGAAGAATCGTCCGGCGATACCTGACATGTGGCAGCGGCTTTACTTGTGGGAGCGGCTTTAGCCGCGATTAACTATTGTGAATGTATTTGTAAGACCCCTTTACTGGCTCGCCGGTAAAATATTTTCAGTCTGGGCCCGACCGGCAATTCAACCGGAAGCACCCGCTGATCTTATTACCGATAGCAACGCGGAAATTTGCTACGTCCTCGAGAGCGGCGGCCTCGCAGATTTGCTCGCGCTTGAGCGTGCCTGCGAAAAAAGCGGCCTGCCATCGCCAAGTCGATCCTTCCGGTTCTGCGAAAAGCGTTTCTCGCGCCGTTGCGTTGTATTGCGCCCGCTGCAGGGTTTTCTGTTTCGTCGACCCAAGCCGGAAGGATCAGGACGTCTGCGACAGATTGTTGAAGCTGCAAACGGCAGCACTAAAGAACTGTTGTTGATTCCTGTCGCGATCTACTGGGGTCGATCGCCCGACAAGGAAGCGTCCTTCTTGAAACTGCTGTTCTCGGAGAACTGGAGTGTCGTCGGGCGAACGCGAAAACTCTTCGCGACTTTACTGCTTGGGCGTAGCACGTTGCTTCGCTACAGCCATACGTTGCCATTGACGTCTATCAATCAGGACGGCCTCGACGCTGCAATTGAATTTCGCAAGGTATCGCGGATTCTGCGAGTGCATTTTCGTCAACGTCGTACGGCAACCGTAGGTCCGGATTTATCGCATCGCCGCACGATGGTGAATGAAGTATTACGTACACCGACGGTACGTAACGCTATTCAGGCGGAGGCGGGAGATGATCCACGCAAGCAAGAATCGTCGCGTGAAAAAGCGCGCGCCTATGCCATGGAAATATCTGCCGATATTTCGTATCCGACCATTCGACTGGCTCAGCGCTTCATGCGTTGGTTGTGGAACAAGATCTATGACGGTATCGAGCTAAGACATGTCGAGCGGCTGCACGATGTCGCAAAAGAAAAGGAAGTCATATACGTGCCATGTCATCGTAGTCATTTCGACTACCTGCTACTTGGCTACATCGGTTACGAGGAAGGCCTGCACTTACCGTATATCGCTGCGGGGATTAACCTCAACATGCCAATTATCGGTCCTATCCTACGCCGCGGCGGGGCCTTTTTTCTACGGCGAAGCTTTCGCGGCAATCGGCTGTACGCAGCCGTATTCGACGCTTACCTACATCAAGTGCTCGTGCGTGGACATTCCATTGAATACTTCGTCGAAGGTGGCCGCAGTCGCACCGGTCGGCTGTTGGAGCCCAAGGCCGGATTGTTGGCGATGACGGTACGTTCATACATCAAGGACCCGAAGCGACCGGTGGTGTTCGTGCCAATCTACTTCGGCTACGAAAAACTGATCGAGGGCGATTCATTTATCAATGAGTTGGGTGGTGGTGAGAAAAAATCGGAATCGCTCTTTGGTGTCATTCGCTCGCTAAAGTCCTTGCGCGAAAACTTTGGCAGCGTATACGTCAACATCGCAGAGCCTATCGATCTCGAACCGTTTCTGCATGCTGCCGATCCGGACTGGCGAGAGAACGCGTTGTCTGATGAACGTCCAAAATGGCTTAACGATGTCACAGAAAAACTCGGCAATGAGATCATGTGCGGTATCAATGCTGCAGCTGCAGTCACGCCGA
>CAYWYT010000470.1:0-1945 GCA_964462665.1 uncultured Woeseiaceae bacterium
CTATATTGATAAAACCTAACCAAATCGGTACCTTAAGCGAAACTCTTGATGCAATTACTATGGCTGGAGAGGCGGGTTATGCCGCGGTGATCTCGCACCGATCCGGGGAAACATCGGACAGCACGATCGCAGACATCGCAGTAGGAACGCTGGCAACGCAGATTAAGACCGGTTCATTGTCACGATCTGATCGCGTCGCCAAGTACAACCAGCTATTACGCATTGAAGAAGAACTGGGCGCTGACGCCGGGTACGCCGCAAGAGCGGCATTCTCAGTAGAGGCGTAACCGCCAGGGAAATTGGCCAGGGAAATAGGCAAGGGAAATAGGCAAGGGAAATTGGGGAATTTTTTGGGGGCAGGTCGCTGGTTATTAGTCGGACTCGCAATCGTCGCGTTGACCTTGCAGGGTCAACTGTGGTTTTCGAGTGCTGGCTTTAGCAAAACGCAAAATTTGCGCGCTGCGGTCGCTGAACAGAGCGGCCAGAACGATGTGCTGTCAATGCGAAATCTCGCTCTGGAAGCCGAAGTTATCAACCTCAAGCAAAGTTCCGAAGCTGCAGAAGAGCGCGCACGCACGGATCTCGGCATGATCGGGCCCAAAGAAACTTTCTACCAGGTTGTTCCTGCCTCCAGTTCCACACTCTGAGTCTTCCCATGTCTGCCATTCCCTTGTGGCCTAGCGCAATCGGCGAAAACCTTTTCGATGCAACCATTCGCTCCGTACCCTCCGATTTCGTCGTTACTGAAAAGTGCGATATCGAATTTAGCGGCGAGGGTGAGCACGACTTTCTTTGGATCGAAAAGACCGGCACGAACACCCATTGGGTCGCCGAGTGCCTGGCAAAGCATGGCAACGTGCCGCTGCGCGACGTCGGCTTTGCGGGCCTAAAAGACAGACACGCTATTACCCGCCAGTGGTTTAGCGTGCGTCGTCTTGGCACCGTCGACTGGAATGAATTTTCGGAAGCGGGCGTGGAAATTCTCGAACAGCAGCGACACCGCCGTAAGTTGCGCCGCGGTGCGCATTCAAGCAACGCTTTCAAGATCGCATTGCGCGCCGAGAATCTTGCTGCATGTGCAGACGAAATCAACGCACGTCTGACGATTATTGCGCAAGACGGGGTACCGAACTACTTCGGCGAACAACGGTTTGGTCGTGGTGGCGGCAATATCGAACTCTGTAAAAGTATGTTTGCCGGGCGTAGATTGTCTCGGGCGAAACGCGGTATCGCGTTGTCGGCTGCCCGATCACTAATATTCAATGCGATTCTTGAGCAGCGCATAACACAGGGCAGCTGGAACAAGATCCTGCCGGGCGAGCTAGCTAACCTCGACGGATCAGGCAGTGTCTTTGCGGTGACAGACGTAGACGAAGAACTCATAAGGCGTTGCGACGAGCAGGATATCCATCCGAGCGGCTCGTTGTGGGGCGACGGCTCACCACGATGCACAGGCGAGGTCGCTGCGCTGGAGGCCGCCGCGGCCGAACGGTACTCGGAAATCGCCGCAGGCCTCATCGCGGCTCGCATGGAACCGGCTAGCCGCGCATTGCGTTTACGCGTGTCTGAATTGAGCTGGCAGATTGAGCAAGATGCTCTTTGGCTGGAATTCGAACTAGCGAAGGGCGGTTACGCGACCGCCGTCTTGCGTGAGATCGCTACGACGCGTTAGGGCTATGTAGCCAGAATCCGATTGCCACGTTTCGGATTGCATGAACGCCCGCTTACGAGGGGTCAAGTCTACTGCAAAGACCCACGATTTCGCCGCCGGCGGCACCGTTTGTGCCACTATCTCTGCTGGCACACGCTGTAACGACCTTTTTTCGAACCAACACCGGGATCTGCATGTCGCTTTTTGAGGAACTCAAGCGCCGTAATGTCATCAGGGTCGTGGCGGCCTACATGGTGCTGTCGTGGCTGCTGTTGCAGGTGGGGGACACTCTGT
>CAYWYT010000471.1:0-1944 GCA_964462665.1 uncultured Woeseiaceae bacterium
TCTCCAGCGTCATGCCCTCGAAGTACGGCGGGTTCTTGACGTAAGTTGAGTCGGGATCCCAGGTGTAGATTTCGCCCTCAGGTGAGCTAATCGAATTCCAGTTGCTGTCGCCAGTGAAAACACTGTCGTAGCTGGACTTGAACATCGTCGAATCGATGTTAGCTGCGATCATCTCCTGAATTTCTACCTGGCTGGGCCAGATGTCTTTCAGGTAGACCGGGTTGCCGTCATTGTCATTGCCGAGCGAATCACTGAATAAATTGACGTCCATGTTGCCAGCAAGGCCATAGGCGACGACCAACGGTGGTGATGCGAGGAAATTCATCTGTACCAGCGGGTGAATACGGCCTTCAAAGTTTCGGTTGCCGGAGAGAACGCTGGTGCCGATGATTTCGCCTTCCTGCACCGCCGCTGCGATTTCCGGTTTTAGCGGACCAGAGTTGCCAATGCAGGTCGTGCAACCATAGCCGACCGTGTAGTAGCCCATTGCATCCAGATCGTCGAGCAGCTCAGATTTCTCGAGATAATCGGTAACGACCTTGGAGCCGGGCGCAAGACTGGTCTTGACCCATGGCTTGGTGTGCAGTCCTTTCGCTCTGGCATTGCGAGCCAGAAGGCCTGCAGCGATCATTACGGCCGGGTTCGAGGTGTTGGTGCAGCTCGTAATTGCGGCGATCAATACCGCACCGTCACGAATTTCCACTTGCTCGCCATCCAGTTCAGCCATCGCTGAACCGCCGCCGTCGCGATTCGCGATAGCGGCCTTGAGGTGGTTTTCATAAGTACTGTCGGCGACATCCAGGGCGATGCGATCCTGCGGACGTTTTGGTCCGGCGATGCTGGGCACAACCGTGCTCATATCCAGTTCCAGAACGTCGCTGTAGAGTGCGTCCGGCTGTCCGTCGTGACGCCACAGACCCTGTTCCTTGGCATAGGCCTCGATCATTTTGATGTGGTCTGCGTCACGGCCTGAAAGCTCTAGATAACGCAATGTTTCGCCATCGATAGGGAAGATTGCGCAGGTCGAGCCGAACTCCGGTGACATGTTGCCCAGTGTCGCGCGGTCAGCAAGCGGTAAGTGCGCCAGTCCGTCGCCAAAGAACTCGACAAATTTTCCGACCACACCTTTCTTACGCAGCATTTCGGTAACGGTGAGAACCAGGTCGGTTGCGGTCGCGCCTTCTTTGACGGCTCCACTGAGCTTGAAACCGACAACATTCGGGATCAGCATGGTGACAGCCTGGCCAAGCATTGCGGCTTCGGCCTCGATACCACCAACACCCCAGCCGAGAACGCCCAGGCCGTTGATCATGGTTGTGTGTGAATCTGTACCAACTACCGTATCCGGGTAGGCGCTGCGCGTGCCGTTGTTGTCTGCATCAAAAATGACGCGACTCAGGTACTCAAGGTTAACCTGGTGAACGATGCCGGTATTTGGCGGAACAACGCGGAAGTTTTCGAATGCGGTCTGTCCCCAGCGCAAGAACGAATAACGTTCCTCATTGCGCTGAAATTCGATCTTGTTATTGAGATCGAGCGAGTTAGCGGTGCCATAGTTGTCGACCTGAACCGAGTGATCGATTACGAGTTCTACAGGCGAGAGTGGATTGATCTTATCCGCCGATCCACCGAGTTTGACGACGGCATCGCGCATGGCGGCCAAGTCGACTACGGCAGGCACGCCAGTGAAGTCCTGCAAGATAACGCGGCTGGGCGTAAAGGAAATCTCAGTGCTGGGAGCCGCTTTCGGGTCCCAATTGGCGAGCGCGATGATGTCATCACGGGTCACGTCGCGGCCGTCTTCGTGCCGTAACAGATTCTCCAGCAGAATCTTGAGGGAGTAGGGCAGACGCTCTACATGTCCCTCGGTAACCGCATCAAGGCGATATATTTCGAATTCGTCTTTACCAACTGCAAGCGTCGAGCGCGCGCCGAAGCTATCTG
>CAYWYT010000472.1:0-1944 GCA_964462665.1 uncultured Woeseiaceae bacterium
AAACGGCAGGGAGCGTGGCGAGCAGTAACCTGGCAGGCGACGATTATTCCCGCCGAAACCTAGATGCGAAGAAAGTGGGCCTGCAACCTGCAGGCCCACGACTTCAGTTAATTACTGCCAAATGCGTACGCGTTGATCTTCCGGCAGATACAAGGCATCGCCTTCTTTTACATCGTAGGTTGTGTAGAAGTCGTCCACGTTTGGTGTCACGCCATTGATGCGGAACTCATCCGGTGAATGCGGATCGGATTTGATCAGTAATTCGATCAACTGTTCGCGCCATTTAATGCGGCTGGACTGCGCCATGCCGAGGAAGAACCTTTCTTCCCCAGTAAAGCCATCAATGACCGGTGATTCTTTACCTTTCAATGACATACGGTAGGCTTTTAATGCGATGGATGTACCGCCAAGATCGCCGATATTCTCGCCCAGCGTGAATTCGCCATTGACGAAGAGGCCTGGCAGGGCTTCGAACTTGTTGAACTGCTCGATGAGGCCTTGCGTTCGCACTTCAAAGTTGGCGCGGTCCTGATCGGTCCACCAGTTCTTCAAATTTCCGTCGCCGTCGTACTTGCTACCCTGATCATCAAAGCCATGACCAATTTCGTGACCAATGGTGATTCCGATTGAGCCGTAGTTGTAGGCATCTTCTGCATCAAGCTTGAAGTTGGGTGCCTGCAGGTAGGCGGCCGGGAAAACGATCTCATTCATGCTCGGGTTGTAGTACGCGTTGACTTCCTGCGGTGCCATGAACCATTCATTGCGATCGATTGGTTTGCCGAGCTTGTCGATATTGCGATAGTGATTGAAGGTTCTGGCGTTGCGAATATTGCCGACCAAATCATCTTCGGAAACTTCCAGCGTCGAATAATCACGCCATTCATCCGGGTAACCGACTTTAGGTGTGAACTTCGACAGCTTGATCAGCGCTTGTGCTTTGGTTTCATCGCTCATCCACTCGAGGTTCTTGATGGAATCGGCGTAGGCCTCGCTCAAGTAGAAGAGCATTTCGTTCATGCGCTCTTTCGCTTCGGGCGGAAAGTGCTTTTCGACGTACAACTGGCCGAGCAACTCACCCATTGCACCATTCATTGATCCTATCGCGCGTTGCCAACGAGGCTTCTGCTCTTCGGCACCGAGCAATGTTTTGCTGAAAAACTCGAAGCGTGCGTCTACAACCTCTTTGTGCAGAACGGCGCTGAATGCATTAATGGTTCTCAGTCGCGCGTAATCCTTCCAGGTATTCAGGTCGGTATCAGGAAATATCGTATTGAGTGCTTCGATATAGGACGGCTGGCTTACGACAACGTATGCCTGCCGGCCGGACCCTATGCCTTCGAAATAACCGTCAACGTTGAAATTTGACAACATCTCACCGAACTCTTCGTCCATGACCTTGTTGTAGATTTTATCGGCGTCGCGGCTGTCTTCCTTGTCCCAATGATGCTCTGCCAAATTTGTTTCCAGCGCCATGATGCGTGCCGCGGCGCCGCTGGCATCTGCATAGCCTGACGAGGTCAATAAATGTTCAATCACTGCAACGTAGCCGTCACGCAATTGCAGGCCGCGCTCAGAATCATCTGTGTAGTACTCTTTGTCGGGCAGGCCGATTCCACCTTGCTGCACGAAAAAGACGTATTGAGTAGAGTCTTTGTCATCTTGGCCAATACCTACGCGGAACGGGCCGCCAATTCCAATTGCATCGTTCGCACCGAACCATGCCGCCATCTCGGAGTGATCTTCGATAGCATCGATTTCTGCAAACAGGTCGTTCAATGGTGACATCGCGAGTGCTTCAACGCTTTCCTCGTCCATATAAGCGTTGTAGTAGTTGCCTATCTTCGCCGCGGCTTCGCTGTCTTCAACGTCCGCAGCAACTTCGTCAACAATCATTTTGACGTCATTGACACTGTCATCGCGCAATGTCATGTAGCTGCCCCAGCC
>CAYWYT010000473.1:0-1933 GCA_964462665.1 uncultured Woeseiaceae bacterium
AAAGTGGCTCGATTTTCACGAAACGCACGATATCACAGATCGGCACAAACAGGAGACCAGGTCTTCAAACAAGAGATAGTCCACGTTTTACGTGTCGTCTAATTGGCCCATTAAAACCGGAACCCGCCCCGACAGAAGTTTTTGGTCGTCAGGGCAAAGTACATACGCGAATCGTTGAAAGATGAGCTTAGCTTCAGATAGTGGAGTATCTAGCGTCACAGATTCCCGATGGCCTTCAAAGACGATACCGCTTAGTTTCGCAAATTCGTGGCTTAGACTATTCCATTGGTCGCTTTTCGTGCCAGCGTTCGACGACCTCACGCATCGCGAAGCAACGGTCGAGCAAGGCCAGGTCGGATTCACCCACACCTGCGTCGGTCATGTAGTCGCGCCAGATCACCGCCACCTTGAGCACCTCACCGGCGATTTCGTGAGCGAGCTCATCGGCCACACCCATGCGCCTAGCCGCGGCCTGGATATTGTCGACGCTTGGTGTACTCCCAAAAGGACCGATCGCGATCGCATGCGACCCCTGCAGGCTGATCTGGGGCACGATATCGTAGGCGGGAGAGAGCGAGTAATCAGAAGCAGACGATCGTTTCATGAACGCATGGTTACGCAGGTGGTCGTCGGTGTTGCCGATCACGATGTTGAATAGCATGCGGCGAAACACGATCGCACCGAGGTCACTGGTTAAATGTCCGATGCGCCTGCCGAGCTGGGTAATGCCGGGATAAGACATCGTTGATTCGTCGATCTCGGTGATGTCGAATTTGTTGATGAGACTCGCTACGGAGACCAGATGATGCCGCTCGTTGGGCGACTGGTCAAAACGTTCCACCAATAGCACGGGGCCACGTTCGGTTTCAGTGAGAGACACATCCGGCACCTCGATGCCGGCTTCGCGCGCCATGCGCATCGAAGCGACTTCGACCCGGCACATATCGACCAGGTCCGAATCGCGATTGAATTTTGCAATCCATTCGCGGCCGTCGTTTTCGATGAGTGACTTGGGCCGCGCACCGCCAAGGCCGCTGCCATGGAAGAAGTAGGGCTCCAACGCACGGTCCACTTCCTTGCCAGCCTCGATATCACCGGCGATATGTTGCAAATGAATCAGGTTCTCGAACGGGCGCTCAGGTGGCGGCCGCACCAGGTCGCCGAGATTCGACGTAAAGTGCAATGCACCCACGCCTTCACCGGACGCGGCGAGCAGGAATTCGACTTGCGTGACCGGCGGCGGGCGGCGGGTTTTGGTGAGACAGCGCCTGCCCCATTCGTCGGGCCCCGCGTCGATCAAAACGCCGAACATCGCAGGCGTGTCGCGGGTGCGATGTTTGACGTGGATGTCAGTATTCAAGGGCAGGTTGATCGGATCCAGGGCAAATGACCGGGGATGGTTTATATAGTCTTTCGCATATTTGAAACGGCCGAGCTTGTCGTCGACGATCAATTGACCGGCGAGCAAGGACGTGCCGTCGCCGAAGTCCACATGGACGTAGAGTTTCTCCTGCATCAGATGTCGAACTCGTCAGCATCTGACGCGCTCGGTGCGCGCGCACGCTTGCGCATGGCATTACGACCAAGAGCCTCACCCAGAGTATCGTCGCCGCGGGCGATGACCTGATCGAACGCTGTTGGCAATCCGAACACGTCGAGCAGCGCAGCGTAGGCGCCAACCGTGATGTGCGGGGAGCCGGCCTCGACTTTTCTTATAGAGCTCTCGGAAAGCCCGGCTTTGGTCGCGGCGTCCGCCTGGGTCCAGTTTCTGAGCAAGCGAGCTTCTTTCAAGCGCGCACCGAAACCAGCCAACGAACCCAGTGCTGCATCGCTGATCAAATCATAGGAAAGTGAGCTTCTCGGCATAGTGCGAATCGCATTTCAAACATGTTATATAGTACGCCAATCTTAACTTATCAAGTTATATAAACGG
>CAYWYT010000474.1:0-1933 GCA_964462665.1 uncultured Woeseiaceae bacterium
GTTAACGCAGCCACGCTCGCGCCGGTCAGTGCTTCCATTTCCACGCCGGTCTTGTGATGCACACGACAGCTACAATCGATAACTGCCTGGTCGCCATCGACAGCGATAGAAATCTTGCAGTTGTCGAGGCCGAGCGGATGGCAAAAAGGAATTAGCTCGTGCGTTTTCTTTGCAGCCATGACCCCGGCGATAATCGCTGTCGCGAATACGGGGCCTTTCTTGCTTGCGATCTCGTCACCGTCCAACGCAGCAACGACCTGCGCCGGTAACCTGACGATGCTGCGCGCCGTGGCCGTGCGGTCGGTAGCGGACTTGTCGCCAACATCGACCATGGTTGGACGATTGGCGTTATCAACATGACTAAGCTTTCCCATTTATCCGCCTATCCTGTACATCTCGACCTTGTTCTGTGCGTGTGCTTCTGCAACGTCAGTGCGCCGCAACTCACTGTAACGATCCGCTCTTTGCAGCCAGATACGTGACAAGATATCGCTCAATTCGTTGTCATCAGCGCCATTGCGAATCGGTTCACGTAGATCCGTACCCTGGGTCGCGAACAGGCAGGTATAAAGCACACCATCTGCTGACAACCGCGCACGACTACAGCTGCCGCAGAACGGTTTCGTGACCGAGGAAATGAAACCTATTTCGCCAGCGCCGTCCTCATACGCGTAGCGCCGTGCAACCTCGCCCGGGTAATTTCTGCCGACCGCCTTTAGCGGCCAGCGCGCCTGCACGGCATCCAACAGTTCCTTCGATGGCACCACTTGCTCCATGCGCCACCCATTTCGATTGCCAACATCCATAAACTCGATCAGCCGAACGATGTGGCCCGATCCTCTAAAGTGCTCCAGCAAATCCAGGATTGTGTGGTCGTTAACGCCGCGCTGCACCACCACATTGATTTTGATCGGATCAAGACCAGCCTGCTCCGCCGCCGCAATTCCCGCGAGAACCCTATCCAGGTCGCCACGCCCGCCACTCATCGCCTTGAAGATGAGCGGGTCGATGCTGTCCAGACTGATGGTTACACGATGCAATCCAGCATCGCGCAACGGCTGCGCAAGTGGCGCAAGCAACATGGCATTGGTGGTCAATGCCAGATCTTCGATGCCGTCAATTGCCGTAATACCTGAGACCAACTCGGCAATTTTCTTGTCGAGTAGCGGCTCACCGCCGGTCAGGCGAATCTTCGATACACCCAAAGTCGCTGCGACTCGCACGACCTTTAAGATTTCCTCATGAGTGAGTCTTTGTGAGCGATTCAGGAATTCGTAATCTGCATGGAATTCCGTCTCCGGCATACAGTACGGGCAACGGAAATTGCAGCGATCAAGAAGTGAAATTCTCAGATCGTGCAGAGGTCGATTAAGGGCGTCCAGTGTCATCGCGCTATTCTGCACGATCTGGCCTCTTTGTTCTTTATTTTGATCGCTTATTGCTGCATGCTTTTGACTCTGCACCGACCACCATTGGTATTTGTATGCACGTAACCTTTACTAAAGACGAACTCGCCTTCCGCGATGAAGTCAGGACTTTCTTCGAGACTGAGGTGCCGCAGGATATCCGGGACAAGCAGGCGCAACACGTTGATCTGGAACCGGAAGACCAGACTCGCTACCAGAAGGCCTTGTTTAATAAGGGCTGGGCCGCATACAACTGGCCTGTGGAGTACGGCGGGACCGGTTGGAGCCTGGTGCAGAAATACATCTTCCAGACGGAAATGGCCGACGCCAACATGCCGGTTTTCATTCCGTTCGGCGTCGGCATGGTCGCTCCCATCATCTACAGCTTTGGAACCGATGAGCAGAAACAGCGTTTCCTGCCGGACATCCTGGAGAGCAATGTCTGGTGGTGCCAGGGCTATTCCGAGCCCGGATCTGGCTCCGACCTTGCGTCATTGAAGACTCGCGCAGACCGAGACGGCAGCGAC
>CAYWYT010000475.1:0-1933 GCA_964462665.1 uncultured Woeseiaceae bacterium
GTGTATCAACGCGATACGCGAGTGATCCCGCAATGTGCACCGTACCGATCGCACTGACTTTTACATCGCCTGACTGCCATACGACGGTGCCCGGCGTTGACGGCAGCGGCAATGTTACCTCTACAACGCGCGCAATAGCGGCAGGGCCGTCGGGGTGTCGCTTGGGATTCTCAGAGTAACGCTGTGCGATTTCTCCAGCAGCGATAAACGCGTCTCCCGTGTGTTCCACGAATGAACGACAACTAATGGTGCGCTCAGGAGGTGGCTGGGTCGCAACTGCATCTGCACTGCAAACAACATCCATCTCGCCACCCAGAAAATGCCAGCGCAGTTGCAGAAGAGGCGTAAGCCCCTCGGTATGATCTGAATGAATATGCGTAAGGAAGGCAGCGTCGATCTCGTTTACCGACATGCCCAATTGCGACAAGCGCTCGGTCGTTGCACGACCAACATCGAATTGCAGCGATACATCGCGGCATTCATTCGCAACGCTACCGTATTGCACTAGCGTACCGGAGCCGGCACGACCATTGGTCGCAGGCGGGCCGCCTTGAGTCCCGGTCAGTGTGATCTGCATGCAATTCTCTACGGGCGCTTCTGCGCAAGCTGCCAGTGGCAACAACGCGAGAAAGCTTAAGAGAATACGGCGTGGGTCAGTAATCAAGTGCCGTTCCAAGGGCTGGGTTTACGCCGCCATGAAACGAGTTTTGGTCTCTTACGACTTTGGAATTACCGTCTTCGTCGTAGTGCACCCAAACAAGGCCGTGCGGGTCGCCATTTTGCGGCATTTCGATGACCGCAAGTTGCTCACGGGTTGCCACATCAAATACGTAAATACTGCCCTCGCCGTTACTGGTCGCCCACATTTCTTTGCCGTTCGGGGCCAACAGGATGTGGTCAACTTCGTAACCCGAAAACAGTGTCGCCTGCGTGCGGCCCGACTTCGTATCGATCACCGTGACGGTCCGTCCCAGGTGACCGGTCTGCTCACCCTTGTTGGCGACCCAGACTTCAGACTCATCAGCGGTCAGACTCGCGCCGTATGGACTGATGCCGGTTGCCGCTGCCCAAACTACATCTCCGGTCTCCAGGTTGATCTTGCTGATATTGGAGGTGCCACCAGCGGTTACGTACATGTTTTCTTTTTTCGCATCGATGACAATCCAGTCACCGCGAAATCCGGGATACGGATACTCCTGCACGACTTCCCAGGTTTCAGGATCAAGTTTTGCGACCCAGAACGGTTTCATCGTCGTAAGCTGGCCCTTATACAATTTCAGCGCACCTGTCATACCGGTCGAGCGGTGCGAGTCGTAGCCAACAGGCTCCATTAACACGTAGATGAATTCATCGTCTGCATACGCCGTATAGGAAGATCCGCCAAGATCCTCATCGCGAACACCGCCGACAATTTCATCCGTTTCCGGATCCAGCAACATCACGTCCAAGCCATCTGGATCGCGCGAAAAAGTGTCCAAAACAATTTTGTCTTGAAAAACGAATGCGTGATGCAAACGACCACCCATCGTCATCTGCTTGATCGGCTGCAGTGTTACCGCATCAACCTTGATCAACGTCGCCGGAGCATCGAGCGCCAAAATCTGGTTGGTGGGCTCCGTCTCGGGCTTTGAGCCGACGATATAGACGTACTTACCGTCAGGGGACAATACCGTGGTATGAACAGCCGCACGCAAATTCACCGGCAATTCATAGCTCGCGATAACCTCGTGCGTTTGTGCATCGCCCACGACAACCTGACTCGAAGCCGCGTTGGTCGCACCATCTTTCAGTATGGATAGATTGGCGGAGTTACCGACATTCTCGTAGAAATACGTCTTGCCATTCTCGGGCTCAAATTTGGGTTCGCCGGGCTCGAATGTTTTCGTGACTATCGACGTGTACTCAGCCCTCAAGGGCCCTTCGTTCGAGCGGC
>CAYWYT010000476.1:0-1931 GCA_964462665.1 uncultured Woeseiaceae bacterium
GATCAATCCGGGTAACTACACGAAATTCAGCGAGGCGACCCTGCATTTATTACAGGAAGGTTCGCGTGACAGCGCGCGCGATTTTGCGAGCCATTTTTCGTGGGAGAATTACGGCACCCAAATTCAAAGTTGTATTGAAAAGGTTCTGATCTAGATAATGGAAAAAAAAGACGAGCTTAAGGAAATGAAGTCATTTTATGACGACGTGTACTACGCCGATGCGGACAAGCCGTTGCAGGGTTCAGCGCATCTCAAGAATCTTGCCCGCAAGGTCGACATAAAATCCGGCGACGTTGTGCTCGACATAGCTTGCGGATTAGGCGAGTGGTTGCATGTTTGTACGGCTTCTAATGCGCGCGTCTATGGGATCGACCTGTCAGAGCGCGCCGTCGAATATTGCAGCAAACACATGCCTGCTGGAGAGTTTCATGCAGTTCCTGCCGAGAAACTGCCGTTTGTTGACGGGCAGTTCGATCTCGTCAGTTGCCTCGGATCGCTTGAGCACTTTGTCGAGCCCGTCAATTCACTCCGCGAGATGGTGCGTGTCGCCAAGGCTAACGCGAAGTTCCTGATTCTTGTGCCGAACGCGGACTTCCTGACACGCAAGCTAAAGCTCTTCGGCGGGACCAATCAAAAGGACGCCAAGGAGGTTGTTCGTACACTTGCGGAATGGGAATATTTGTTCGAACAAGCAGGTCTGCGCGTTACAAGAAAATGGAAGGACTTGCACGTCCTCAGCTGGAGTTGGGTAACAATGAATGGTTGGCTGCGCGCGCCATTTCGGGCGTTGCAGGCATTGGCGCTACTCGTTTGGCCCTTACGCTGGCAATACCAGGTGTATCACCTTTGTGTGAAAGCGCAGGCTGGTAGCCGTGGCGCCGGTGAGTAGCCATAGGCGGCTTTGATCTCCGCCGTTGTGACGTGGTTCATAAGCTGAGACGATCAGGAGTCATACCAGGAATGCTTTCGCTCTTCACTTTCGCGATCTCGGTGGAGTTGCCAACCACTACTGCGGTAACATTCGGCTCAATGCCAAAGGGATCAGCGTGACGACACTAACAAAGTATCTAGCCGCAATCACAATGGCCGCTAGCTTGCTCGGCTGTGCCACTATTGATTTCGACCATCCCAAAGAGACGTCAGTCGCGCTGCAACCCGCGGCTACCGCAGACACCTATCTGGGCGGTCAACTTAACGATCTCGCCGACGCGCACCCAGTGGGCGAGTCTGGCTTTCTGCCGATTAGCGATGGAATTGAAGCATTGTCTATTCGCTTGTTAATGGCGGAGCGAGCTGAGCGAAGCATCGACGCGCAGTATTACCTGCTCAAGAAGGGCATTACCGGCGAGGCATTCGTACATGCTTTGTTGCAGGCCGCTGATCGTGGTGTACGTGTGCGGCTCTTGCTCGACGATATGTTTACCGGCGGATACGACGCCGGTATGGCCGGGCTGGATTCGCACCCGAATATTGAGATTCGCATATTTAATCCGTTCGCAAATCGCTCTGCACGAGCGTGGAACGGGGTCACAAACTTCAGCCGCATTAACCGGCGCATGCATAACAAATCGTTCACGGCAGACAATCAGGTTACTTTGATCGGCGGACGGAACATCGCGGACGAGTATTTTGGGGCGCGGGAAGACGCGAATTTTGGCGATCTCGACGTACTCGGCATCGGCCCTATCGTGCAGGATGTATCGAATATGTTCGACACTTACTGGAACCACGAACGTGCAGCGCCGATTGAAGCTTTTGCCGATATGCCAGAAGACCCGGCCACCGAACTCGAGCGAGTGCGTACCGAACTGGAACAGTCAAGCAAGGATATTCTAACTACGAAATATGCAGCCGCGGTCGAGGATAAAATCCTCGAATACGTCGAAACAGACAACAGCATGTTTACCTGGGCACCCTACTCGATGGCCGTC
>CAYWYT010000477.1:0-1927 GCA_964462665.1 uncultured Woeseiaceae bacterium
TGGCCGAAACACGCGGTATATCCGTCTATTGAGGATGTCGCTGCGGAACTCGGCCGCGATGTGCAGCCGTTTGTGCTGCTGATGGAACCTGGGGATGAGCTTGGATTTGTGCGCCATTGGATACCCGAAGAAATGGGACCCGGCCGGCATTTTGCCTACGCCCTGCAGTGGTTCACCATGGGCGCGGTACTGGCGGTCCTTCTCATCTGGCACTTTCGACGCCGTAGAACAGCCAATGTCTGACAATCTCACCTCCGACAAGACCCGTAAATCCGCCCGACCGCAGCTGTTGTTTATAGCGCTCATTTTCTTTGGCCCGCTGATTCTCGCGGCATGGATGTACTACGGCGGACACTTTGCCCGCCCGGCGACCAGCAATCACGGCGCTCTGTTGGAGCCGATTAGCAATCTGCTGGAGGAAGTGCCGGACTCCGAACTGCTACAACAAGGCCAGGGAATGTGGCTATTGCTGTACCCCAACGCCGCAGATTGCGATGAAACATGCCGCGACGCGCTGTTTACGATGCGTCAGGGGCGCCTCATGCTTGGCAAAGAGCAGGATCGGGTGATGCGAGCTTTCTTGCACGGTGATTCGCCGCCGGATAAAGTGTTCATAGCCAACGAGCATCAGGGTCTGATCACAACGCAGGATGCGAGCCTAAGCAGCTTGCTGACAAATAAGAAGCCCATTGAGCTCCCGGACGGCGGCTACTATCTGGTCGACCCGCTCGGAAACCTCGTGATGTATTTTCGGCCGGATATGGATCCGTCTGAGATGGTTGACGACATCAAGCACCTGTTGCGGTTATCACGCATAGGTTAATCAGAGACGAATGAGCGCAAATATAGAAACTTATCTCGACTGGCGAGACTACTACGAGCTAACCAAGCCACGTGTTGTCATGCTTATCGTCTTCACGGCCATCGTCGGAATGTTTCTTGCTGTGCCCGGTTGGCCGGGAGCTGTACCCCTCGTATTCGGTACGCTCGGCATCGGCTTAGCTGCGTCTTCAGCTGCCGTCTTCAATCACATCCTTGATGCGCGTATCGACATTCACATGCTCCGCACACGTGGCCGACCGCTGCCACAGGGGCGGGTTTCGGAACGCGGTGCATTGGGCTTCGCCACGATGTTGGGCGTCATTGCAATGATCATGCTGTGGTTCATTGTGAATCCGTTAACAGCAATGCTCACATTCGCATCGTTGATCGGATACGCCGTGATTTACACCGTGTATCTCAAGCGTGCAACGCCACAGAACATTGTTATCGGCGGAGCTGCTGGTGCCGCACCACCGGTGCTTGGCTGGACGGCAGTAACCGGCGAAGTGCACAGCAGCGCGTTGTTATTGTTCCTGATCATTTTCGTCTGGACTCCACCGCATTTCTGGGCGCTGGCGATTGCGAGAAAAGATGAGTACGCGAAGGTAGGCATTCCGATGCTGCCGGTTACACACGGCGAAGCCTACACGCGCATCAACATTCTCTTTTATACGATCTTGCTCGTTCTGATCACGATCCTTCCGTACCTGACCGGTATGAGTGGCCTCATCTATCTGGCAACGGCGCTCGTTCTTGACTCGGTTTATCTGTACTACTCCATACAGATGTGGCGTGATCCGGATGATCTGGAACTGCCAATGAAGTCCTTCAAGTTCTCCATTTCCTATCTCGGCTTTTTATTCGCCGCACTATTGATTGATCATTACTTCCTGTTTCAGATCAACCTTTAGTTACTTCGCCGTGGCCGCGGCAAAACAGACAACCGAAACTGCGACCGCCTTGCTGCGCGCATCAGGGTTTCGATAGGTATGCCGTTGGTCGCCGCGAAACACCAGCATATCGCCGACCTCCAGGAGCCAATGTTCGCCCGCCACGATCAGTTCGATGCTGCCTCGCTCGCAGGTCAGGTATTCACGCGTACCGG
>CAYWYT010000478.1:0-1926 GCA_964462665.1 uncultured Woeseiaceae bacterium
TGTTGCGCGATGTTACTGACACTTATGAGATGGACCTGAACACGACTTACTGTTCAGTCGCCGGCACCAGCAAACACGTTGGCGCAAGCTGGACGCATCACACGCATCTCGAAAAAACTCTGGAAATGCTGCACATCATCGCGGGCGGTGAAGACAAGTGGCGTGCGCGACCGTTTGTCAGCATGTCGAATTGCTTTGTCGTTCCGCCCATGAAATTCGCGCAAGACGCACTGGAGTGTATTCGCGTCGGCGTCGAAGGCGGCATGCCAATCTTGTTGTTATCCGCCGGTCAGGCAGGGGCAACTACGCCCGCGTGTCTCGCCGGAGCCGTTTCCCAAGCCTGGGCAGAATGTCTGGGTGGGCTGGTGTACGTCAATGCGATTAAGCCGGGGGCGCCAGCAATTCTCGGCGCATGGCCGTTTGTTTCCGACCTGCGCACCGGCGCCATGAGCGGGGGCTCGCCGGAGCAGGGACTGATCTCAGCGGCTTGCGCACAGATGGGCTTACATTTTGACCTGCCATTTGGCACGGCTTGTGGCATGTCTGATTCGAAATTTCCCGACTATCAGGGTGGCGCTGAACGTGCCTACACACTAGTGCCGCCAGCACTGTCCGGCGCGAACATAATTTACGAGTCTGCGGGCATGTACGCGAGCTTGCTGGGCGCTTGTCCTGAGAGTTTATTGCTCGACAATGACGTGCTTGGCGCGGTCCTGCGTATAACCCGTGGCATCGAGGTAAACGAAAAAACCTTGAGTTTTGAGAACGTTCGGGATATATGCCTTGGCGGAACAGGACATTATCTGGGTTCTGAGCAAACGCTTGCCGTGATGCAAAGCGAATACATTTACCCGGATCTTAGTGATCGTAGTAGCCCGAACGTTTGGGAGCAGACCGGCAAGCCGGTACTGCTTGAACGCGCGGTTGAAAAGCGTGATGAGATTCTTGCTAATCATTTTCCGAAGCACATTTCGGATGAGACAGACCAGAAAGTACGTGAGCAATTTCCAATTGCTCTGACGCCACAAGCAACAGGACGCGGCTGACATGACCCATGATCACGAAGAAGAAATTGATTTAAGTTCGCTTTCAGACGAAGAGTTGACCATACAAATGCACGACGATTTGTATGACGGCATGCTTGATGAAATCTGCGAGGGCACCAACATATTGCTGGCGCGCGGATGGGGGCCTGACAAGGTACTCAATGAGGCACTGGTAGCGGGCATGACTATCGTCGGTATCGATTTTCGTGACGGCATCCTGTTTGTTCCGGAAGTTTTGCTGGCCGCGAACGCGATGAAAGGTGGCATGGCGATATTGAAACCGCTGCTTATAGAAACCGGCGCAGAACCTGTAGGCAAAATGGTCATCGGCACGGTTAAAGGCGATATCCATGACATCGGCAAGAATCTGGTCAGCATGATGATGGAAGGCGCCGGCTTTGAGGTGATCAACCTGGGTATCAACAACGCGGTCGAAAGCTATCTCGAGGCATTGGAAGAGCACAAACCCGATATTCTGGGTATGTCCGCGTTGCTAACGACGACCATGCCGTACATGAAAGTCGTTATCGACACGATGATCGAGAAGGGCATTCGTGACGACTACATCGTGCTGGTCGGTGGTGCACCGCTCAATGAAGAGTTCGGCATGGCCATCGGCGCAGATGCCTACTGTCGCGATGCTGGTGTGGCCGTGGAGACGGCGCTTGAGTTGATTGCCAAGAAACGCGCGGCAGCCTAGCAGCGAATTTTTTCGTTCTTCGGATCGTACATCGGGCGCAGTGATACATCCGCTGCGATTCGTACGCCTGCGGGGATAATACAATGCTGCGGCTGAAACATCCCACGCGAGCAGCTAGACTAGACGTTTTCCGCTCTGGAGAACCTAGATGTTTCGAGTATTGTCAAAGACGGGCAGCCT
>CAYWYT010000479.1:0-1926 GCA_964462665.1 uncultured Woeseiaceae bacterium
GCGGGGTGCGCGCAATGAAGGCCTGCAGGGCGATCACGAGATCATCGTCGAAGCGGGGAAGTGGAAGGAGGCCGTACAAGCCTACCTGGCGAGCGTAGCGTACGCGGATGCGGCCATTGGCAGGCTTTGGGACGCGCTGCAGGCCAGCCCCTACAGGGACAATACGGTCGTCATTCTATGGGGCGATCACGGTTGGCAGTTCGGCGAGAAGAATCGCTGGCGAAAATTTACCTTGTGGTCGGCGGGTAGTCAGACCAGCTATATCGTCACGGCACCTGGGGTGCAGGGTGCAGGGCAGGTCTGCGATACGCCGGTGGATTTGATGAGTATTTATCCGACGATTCTTGAGTTACTCGGATTGCCCGAACAGACGGGCATTGCCGGTGCGAGCGTCGTTCCACTACTCAATGATTGTGCTTCGCACTGGATTGAGCCGGCATTATCAACGAATGGTCCGAACAACCATGCGATTCGTCGTGACAATTGGAGTTACGTTCGACACGCCAATGGTGATGAGGAACTCTACGACCGTGACACAGACCGCTGGGAGTGGCGAAACATGGCTGGCGAGGCACAGACGAGTCAACTTCGCGAAGAGTTCTCGAGGATGCTGCCGTGTAAAACCTATCCGATTGTCGGCACGCTTGGGTGCGACAAGGAAAACTAGGCGGTCTCTCTCTCGGCGGCTAGTTCGCGCCGCTGCCAGTAGGCAAGAATACCCAGAATTGTGAAAAGCAAGGCCTGAAACGGAAGGTGAAACACAAAGGCGTTCTTGAAAAACAGGCTGATGCCGAGAATGATCACGGCGGCTCGAAATCCTTCTGCAACCCCTTTTCGATACGAGTAGTCATCAAAGCGTTGAATGAGGTAAGTCGACGCTCGGACTGCGGACCAGAACAGGCCCATAACAATGGCAAGGCCAAGAATACCGATTTCCCAGAGAATGGACGAAATGCCGGTCAGTCCGATACCCACTGAGGGGTACTTGGTTCGTGCCAGCGTATTAACCTGCCCACGACCACCGATAGCCGCAAGATTTCTTCCTGATGCTTCGCGTGAAGCGCCGGGACCATGTCCGTAAATCATCTCGGGAATTTCGGCGCGCTGAGCGTGCTCGGAAGCCCAATGACTCATGACGGTCATGCGGTTCATTTCGTAGTCTCCCCAGCCGTAGTTCGAGTCGGAGTTACGTTCGATGGTGACTGACAGCAGGTCCTGCCAACCATCAAACTCATCGGAGCGCGATCCCAGCGTGGCGTTTGCCCAGATTAAAGCGGCAACCAACAAACACATCGCGATTCCGGTCGTTATAACGCGCAATGGGCGACGGATTGCATCGTCGAAAAAGATAATGAGATAAGCCAACGGCAAATAAAACAGAGCTGCGCGATTTGAGTTGAGGAGCAAGGGAACCGCACATACGCCGAGCATCAGCAAGGTCGGCAGCAGCTTGAGGCGGTGATTCTTATAAAGGCCTGCTAACAATGAAATCGTGGTGATCAACAAGAGAGACAGAACGGCGTTCGATCCACCACCAAACATCGATCCGCCGAGCGTGCCCGACACGATGTCTTCAGCGACGATGCCGCCGCCCAGGTTGGCTCTGGCTGGAACCAGGACCAGATACTGGTGCAGCACGAATGGCAGTTGAACGACGCCAACAGCGATCAACGCCACTGGCAGACGGTCAAGCTTAGCGCCATCCCAGCGCATCAAACTGATGGCGAAGAATAGTCCCATGACCTGGAAATAGCCTTTCAACCCAAACGCGACGACGTCCAGCGAATTGTTGTTCAGTATCGAAGAAATGATGCATATCGCGATCAACATCAGGGAAAAGAAGAAAATAGAGGACACGGGTCCGCGTGTCTTTTCCAACGACAGAGCCTTCTCCACCAGAACGTACATGCCCATTACGAATGCCAT
>CAYWYT010000480.1:0-1924 GCA_964462665.1 uncultured Woeseiaceae bacterium
CGGTCATGGTGGTTTCGAGACCAGACGCCGGTTCCGTTCCCTCGGAGGAACGCATCCGGTATTCGCCCCGAATTGAATACGGTCCATCGCCTATCTGCCAATTTGCACCGATGCCGTAGGTCGCGGAGATATCACTGGTGCTTTGGCCCGAAGCCGGAACAGCGCTCAGATAGCCAACTCCCACCAGGAGATAGGGGGTAACGCGCCAGTCACGGTTGGGGTACCAAAGCAGGTTGGCACTTAAGTCCGTAATCGCAACATCAGGAACGGAGGTTGTGGCGTCGGAGTAGCCGGCCAAATTGGAATATCCGAAAAGCCCTTCCAAGTCCAGATGGTCATGAATCTTCTTGCCAAAGGCGACCTGTAAGCCGTTTAGACCAGCGTCTGCTTTGCGATCAGGATCATCGTCCGTGTAGATAATCGACGGTGCTACGTACCCGCCGCCCTGAGCATGCGCGAACGGCACAGATGAGAGTGCGAGGACAAAAATTGTCGACCAAATTGAGAGTGCCTTCATCGTGCGTTCCTGATGCAAAGTAGTGCTGTGGACTGATACTAAAGGATTGCATCGCATTCTACGACAATACTGGGCTCAAATAACCACCTAGTGCCAAATTTATGTCACCAAAATGCAATGTAAAGCCCTGATCGGTAAGTATCTATCTGTATAATCGCCGCCTGGGACATTACCAACAGGACACAGTATGCGAGTAACAATCTTCGGCTCTGGCTATGTAGGCCTTGTTAGCGGTGCTTGTATGGCCGAAATGGGCAATGACGTTGTCTGTTGCGATATTGATCAGGACAAGATCGATCGCCTTAATAAGGGCGAAATGCCGATATTTGAGCCTGGCCTCGAGACTATGGTCGAACGTAATCGTGAGGCGGGTCGGCTTACATTCACTACCGACGTGGTTGAGGCGGTTGGCTACGGTCTGTTTCAGTTCATTGCTGTGGGTACTCCGCCTGATGAAGACGGTTCTGCTGACTTGAGCCACGTTTTAGCTGTTGCTAGATCGATCGGTCAAAATATGAACGATTACCGCGTCATTGTGGATAAATCCACGGTGCCGGTTGGAACCGCCGACAAGGTTAAAGCTGAAATTCAGGCGCAGCTGGACGCTCGTAAGGTCGATTTCGAGTTCGATGTCGTCTCGAATCCTGAATTTCTTAAAGAAGGCGCGGCGATCAATGACTTCATGAAGCCGGATCGCATTATTATTGGCACCGATAATCCTCGCACTACTGAACTACTGCATGCGTTATATGAGCCGTTTAACCGCAATCATGACCGCATGATCACGATGGACATACGTTCCGCCGAACTCACCAAGTATGCGGCCAATGCGATGCTCGCAACCAAGATCAGCTTCATGAATGAACTTGCGAATATAGCCGAACGTATGGGGGCGGATATCGAAAAGGTACGAGTCGGCATCGGCTCAGACCCGCGAATCGGCTATAACTTCATCTATCCCGGCGGCGGCTACGGCGGTTCTTGTTTTCCCAAGGACGTTCGAGCGCTTGCCAAGTCCGCAGAGGATGAGGGCTTCGATGCTGAGATTCTCAAGTCCGTAGAAGCCGTCAATAACCGGCAGAAACTCCGCTTGTTCGAAAAGATAGCAGCGCATTACGGTGATGATCTATCCGGCAAAACAATCGCAATCTGGGGGCTTTCTTTCAAACCGAAAACTGACGACATGCGCGACGCACCTAGTCGCGTCCTAATGGAAGCTTTATGGGAGGCGGGCGCCAGCGTCCGCGCCTACGATCCTGAAGCGATGTACGAGACGCGTCGCATTTATCCGGACGAGGATAGTTTGACCTTATGCGACTCATCCGCAGCAGCACTCGACGGCGCCGACGCACTGGCCATTCTCACCGAATGGCAGGAATTCCGCAGCCCACACTTCGACTCGATTAA
>CAYWYT010000481.1:0-1923 GCA_964462665.1 uncultured Woeseiaceae bacterium
TACGCGACCTACTTACAACAGAATCGCTCGCTGAATGACTATCGTAATATCAACGCTGATATTAGCCCGCCTGTCGATAAACAAAAACTTGTGTCGCTACTGTGGCCTGACGCGGAAAAGGCAAAGCTGATGAACAAGTCCTACCTAATAATAGTACGAGAGCAAAGTTACACGAAAGGGCGCGACGCGAATGTGGCTCCTCTGCTTAATATGCGCCAGCAGTTTGAGGAAGGTGAAAAAACCGGGATAGAGATTCCAGTAGCGCCACAAAGATAAAGCGTTATAAAAGAACGGAAATAAAAAGAACTCCGAAACTTTAGCCCGCTAAAGGGATGTTCCTGAATTGGCGCGTGCAGCGGCCTGACGTTCGCACATGGCGAGGAGCGCCAGCCCCGAATCCGTTAGTCGGTAATTGTCCTGTCCGTCGGTCGAACCGATGACCGAGCGCAACATGTGATTTTTTGCGAGCTGCTCGAGTCGATCCTGAATCTGGGCCGGCATTAGCTTGTATTTTTGTGCCAGTTCCCGTGCAGATGAGGCCATTCCCGAACCGCTGCGTGATATTGAAGCAAGCACCGCGATATCCATGTCGTCGAACTGGGTCTGCGAAACCGTCTCTGTCTGGGTCGTCTTGTGGGCGAAATACTCACGATACTTCCACAGCATCCTGGTTTTGAGGCTGCCCATGAACATCTTCGCGTTCCACAGCAGGATTCGGACCATAGAACCAATTCGCCGTGCGAGGCCACGGCACGCCCGTGATAGCTGCAGCCCGATAATCACAATAATTGTCCAGCCTACCAATGCCAGGACGAACATCACGACGGGCTTGCCTGTGCCACCGGTCAGTATCTGGGCAGAGTGCGGCGCTATCCAGGCAAAAGCAGACAACAGAAAATCGCCGGGGAGCATAAGACCCCGAAACACAGCATTGGCAAGATCCGCCAGAGTTGAGAGTGTCTGATCAAGCATCGTTTGAGTTTATTAATATGTGCGTTAACACGACTTCGTGTCAGTGATATCGATCACACATTCGAGCAAAGTGCCGATCCTGCAAGGCCTTGCGCACTGGCTCCGGGGTGAATTGAGGCTTAGATCACAGATATAGAACCCGAATTCCTAAAGACTAGCTGATGCGAGCTGGATCCAATCTCACATGAGGTTGATTTGGCAGCGGCAAATGGAATATGTCGAAACGAAAGGGATTTGGAACATGTCGAAACGCAAATGCACAGCGCTACTGGCTCTGGCAACAGTTTTCCTGGCAGGGACAGCTGTTTCACAGGACCTGACGGGCGAAAATATGCAAAGCCTGGATGGTCAGGTTCAGGAAATTAAATCTGATGTCCTCAATATCTCCTCGGAATTGAGAAATCTCGAGGAACGGCTGTTGTATCCCTCTGGCACGCAGTTGGCGATTTTTGTTGCCGTCGCGGACCAAGAAGACTTTCGGCTTGACGCGGTCAAGATCGAGATCGACGGCGAACTGGCCACGCACCATATCTATAGTTTCAATGAACTCGAGGCGCTGCGAAAAGGCGGCGTGCAAAATGCCTACACCGGCAATGTCGTCACCGGGAACCACGAAATGCGCGTGACGGTCATCGGCAAGACTGGCGGTGGCGAAGACTTCAGCAAAAGCGATACCTTCGCTTTTTCCAAGGGCGTCAAACCCAAGACTTTGGGCATTACCCTGGCCGAACCGGGTCTCGGCGGCGACGGTATCCAGCTCGGAGACTGGTAGCGTTATGCTTCGGGCACGCCTAACAATGCGGGTACCCCTAGCTGTGCTCGGACTCTTGCTGGTCGCCACTTTGGCAGCCGGCCCCAGTCATGCTGAAGATAATCGCAGTGACGAGCTTAAGGACCTGTACTTCGGCGAAGCCTTGTTCTATGCACACCAGGGACTCTACTTCGAAGCAC
>CAYWYT010000482.1:0-1923 GCA_964462665.1 uncultured Woeseiaceae bacterium
AAAAGAAAAGGAGAATCAAGATTATGAGAAAGATGAATCATATTCTCTTTAAGCCCAAGTGGCTGCTGATTCTGTTGGCACTTCTGCCGGGTATACTTGCTTCGGCTCAGGACCATACGGAAAAACGCAGTGTGAGCAGGACCTTTCCTGTATCTCTGGAGACAACCCTGGAGGTTCAAAACAAGTATGGAAAGATCCAGGTGGCCACATGGGACAAAGATTCCGTAACCATTGAGGTGGATATAAAGCTCACCGAATCGAGTAGTTCTAAACTTAAGAAATTAAGGGAGGGGACTCAGATAGCTTTCACTGGAAGTAAGAGTTATATTATTGCCACCACGGTAATCGAGAGCGAGAGCGGACGTATCGCTTCCGAACTGAAGTCCATCACCAATACCATAAGCGGAAGCAACAAGCGAATCGAGATCAATTACATGATCTACCTTCCTGCCTACATGGATGTGGTCCTTAACAACAAGTTCGGGGATATCTATATGGACGATCTGGACGGACAGGTGGATATTACACTTTCAAACGGGGTGCTGAAAGCCAACAGGCTCAAAGGAAATTCTTCTATCGCACTGAGCTTTGGCAACGGGATGATCAAGTCGCTGGGATCGGCCAACCTGAAGCTTTCCTACTCAGACATGGTTCTCGGCGAGGTGAGTCAGCTGGACCTGAGCAGCAAATCCTCCAAACTGAATGTGGACAGTGTCAATGTACTGAAGATTGAGTCGCGGAGAGACAAGCTTTATTTTCAGCATGTGGAGTATTTCTATGGCAAGAGCAACTTCTCTCAGATATGGATCTATGATTTTCTGCGTGAAAGTGATATCTATATGAAGTATGGCGAACTGACCATTGAACATGTGAAGTCCGACTTCAGTAAGATATATGTGGAATCGGACTATACCGATATGACCCTCTATTTTGACAGGGCAGCCAGCCTGGAATTCGATATCCTTACTCATGAAAAATCCATTCTTAGACTTCCCGGTTCGGAGGTATTGTCGGAGAAGACTCAAAACGGAAAGGATCACTATAAGACAGTGGGAACCATGGGCTCCGGGTCACCCACAGGACAGTTGAAGATCGATGCCCTTCAAAAATGCTATATCAACATCTCCTATAAGTAGTATTCTATGAAAAAAATTTACACCATCATATTTCTCCTATGTCTGTCAACGGCCGCCTTTTCGCAGTTCTACAACAAGGAGGTGGGGATCCGGGGCGGATATTCATCGGGGATCACCTTCAGGATTAACCTGCAGGAAAACCTCTCCTACGAGGCGCAACTGAACTACCGCGATAATGGAGGCATCTTCACCATATACCGTCAGCAACATCTTGAGATGGGCATGGATCGCCTGGGAAACTGGGAATTCCTTTACGGATTCGGTATTCACGCCGGGTTCTACTATACGGACACCTATAAGATATTAAACCGTGAGATCTACTACGGAAAAGAGATATTCACTCCTGTGATCGGTATGGACGGTTACGTGGGAATCGACTACAAGCTTGTAGACATACCCATGAGTTTCGGACTCTCTTTTCAGCCCTTCATGGAACTTTCCCTGAAACAGGTTTTCGGGATTAACCTGTGGGATTTTGGATTCCATGCCAGATACATGTTCTAAGGCTTACTATAAAAGAATAACTAGTATAACTGAGATATAAACCAAAAGAAAATAACGATGAAAAAAATTGTTACTATGATTGTTTTGCTGGCGATGGCAATGCCGGCGGTGGTGGCCCAGGAGCCAGATAGCCCAAGCCCCACAGAGAAACAGAAGCAAAATCCGGAGAATGTACAGACCCTCTTTGATCCCCATTCCGGAAGTGGTGGCTATGGTGCCTTTACCATAGGATATACCAGTATCAACAGCAAGGATGCCATCCTGATGGGTGGACGAGGTGCAT
>CAYWYT010000483.1:0-1919 GCA_964462665.1 uncultured Woeseiaceae bacterium
TTGTTAGTGCCTACAGCGCGAATCAGTTGATCAGCGAGTCGCTGGACTGGCTGGACAAATACCTGGGCGCTGTCGAATAGAGAATAGCGACCTATCCTTCTTGTGAAATTAACAGTGTGAAATTTTTACTGTGAAATTATAGTACCTTTAGAAGATACACTCTTCCTCAACGATCAAAGAGGAAGCCCCATGTCTAACTACAGCAATGATATCAATGACGCCGGCCAGCTGATCGGCGGCCACGGCAGTGCCTGGGATGCAATCAGCCCGGAGTACGTCGCTCGTATGAAAGCCCAGAACCAGTTCAAGACGGGGCTGGATATCGCTAAATACACGGCCAGGATCATGCGCGCTGACATGGCGCGCTACGACGCCGACCCATCGCAATACACACAGTCCCTCGGCTGCTGGCACGGCTTTATTGGCCAGCAAAAGATGATCTCGATCAAGAAACACTTCAATAGTACCGACCGTCGCTATTTGTACTTGTCAGGCTGGATGGTCGCAGCGCTCCGTTCCGAGTTTGGTCCGTTGCCGGACCAGTCTATGCACGAGAAAACCTCTGTTGCCGCGCTGATCGAAGAGCTCTACACGTTCTTACGTCAAGCCGACGCACGTGAACTGGGCGGACTGTTTCGTGAGCTCGACACAGCGCGTGATGCGGGCGATTCCGTGAAGGAACAGTCAATCAAGAATCAGATCGATAATTTCCAAACGCATGTGGTGCCGATCATTGCCGACATCGATGCCGGCTTCGGGAACGCAGAAGCAACTTATTTGCTTGCCAGGAAAATGATCGAAGCGGGCGCGTGCTGTATCCAGATCGAAAACCAGGTTTCCGACGAGAAACAATGCGGCCATCAGGACGGCAAGGTCACGGTACCGCATGAGGACTTCCTGTCGAAGATTCGCGCCATTCGTTACGCATTTCTTGAACTGGGTGTCGACGACGGCGTCATTGTCGCCCGCACCGATTCGCTCGGCGCCGGACTGACAAAGCAACTTGCGATTACCAACGAGGCGGGTGACCTGGGCGATCAGTACAACTCGTTCCTCGACGTTGAAGAAGTATCAACTGAGGACCTGAATAACGGTGATGTCCTGATGAACCAGAGCGGCAAGCTGGTCCGCCCCAAGCGGCTCGCCAGTAACCTGTTTCAGTTTCGCGCAGGTAGCGGTGAGGACCGCTGTGTACTTGACTGCATTACGTCGCTACAGAACGGTGCTGATTTGTTGTGGATCGAAACCGAAAAGCCGCACATCGGCCAGATCGGCGGCATGGTTAACCGCATTCGTGAAGTCATCCCGAACGCAAAGCTGGTTTACAACAACAGTCCGTCCTTTAACTGGACCTTGAACTTCCGCCAGCAGGTCTTTGACGCCTGGTCGGAGGATGGCAAAGACGTTTCCGGATATACCCGCGACGATCTGATGAGCGCCGAGTACGACGACAGCGACTTGTCGGCCGAGGCGGATGAGCGCATCCGTACGTTTCAGGCTGACTCCGCTCGCGAAGCAGGCATTTTCCACCACCTGATTACCTTACCGACCTACCATACTGCCGCCTTGTCCACCGACAACCTGGCGAAAGAATACTTCGGTGAGAAAGGCATGTTGGGCTATGTTGAGGGTGTGCAGCGCAAGGAAATTCGTCAAGCCGTGGCATGCGTAAGACACCAGAACATGGCCGGCTCGGACATTGGCGACGACCACAAAGGTTATTTCTCAGGTGAAGCTGCGCTCAAGGCATCAGGCGAAGACAACACGATGAATCAGTTCTCCTGAGGTCTGCCCGCTTCACGACATCTTTTTTCGTATGTAGCGATCCACAACTGCGGCACCGACCGCGTCTCCCCAGACGTTGGTTGCCGTGCGAAACCGGTCGAGAAACCAGTCAACCGCGAGCAGCAGCCCGATAC
>CAYWYT010000484.1:0-1906 GCA_964462665.1 uncultured Woeseiaceae bacterium
TTACCAGTCTCGACCAAATTCAGCGTCTCGTCGGCGAATACAATTTTTCGGCTGCCTATGCCATTGCCGCGGAGCTCGACAGCCAGATAAGTGATGACTCGATTCGCGAATCCATGTGGTCCGAAGTCGCCCGCGAAATGACGCTCGACTCCAACCCATCGGGTGCAACCGTTTTTCGCAGAGACTACGAGTCAACAGAGTTGGACTGGAAGGAACTCGGGGTGACGCCGGTCGAGGTCGAGCACTTCCCACTTGGTTTGTCGCGACTGCGCTTTGAGCTCGAAGGTTATCTACCACGTGAGACTGCGAACTTCTCCAGTCTGATCGCTGCTGCCGGGGCATACGTACTGGATACTCCGGAAACAATGCCCGCAGGTATGACACGAGTGGACGGTAGCTTGGCGAAAATACAAGCGCCGGGTCTCGAGCAAAGCGAAGCGTTGCAACTCGGCAGTTTTTTCATGGATATTCATGAAGTCACCAACCAACAGTACAAAGCCTTTGTCGACGCCGGCGCCTACGCGGATCCGACTTGCTGGACTACGCCGTTCGTCCGCGACGGAAAAACCCTGCCTTTCGAAGATGCCATGGCGATGTTTGTTGATCAGACGGGTCGTGCCGGGCCGAGTGACTGGCAAGTGGGTTCCTACCCTGAGGGCGACGAAAATCTACCGGTAGGTGGCGTCAGCTGGTACGAAGCGGCTGCCTATGCCTGCTTCGTCGGCAAGTCCCTGCCCACGATCTATCACTGGTTTGCGGCTGCCGACCCCTTCAGCAGCAATCATGTCGTGCCGCTCAGTAATTTCAGCGGCGCAGGCGCAGCACCTGTCGGACAGCACAAGGGAGTGTCGCGGGACGGTGTATACGATATGGCAGGCAACGTCCGGGAGTGGGCGCAGAATCCGGATGGCGAAGCGCGTTTTATCCTGGGCGGCGGCTGGAATGATCCCGAGTACGCTTTCAACGACGCTATCACCTCGCCTGCTTTTGATCGTTCAGGTGGGAATGGGATTCGTCTGGCGAGTTATCCGGATGCTACCAATGTCGCTGCGGCAGGCACGCTCATAAAAAAAGCCTTCAGGAACTACGAACTCGAAGAGCCGGTGAGCGACGAAGTGTTTGCGGTTTACAGACAAATGTATGAGTACGACAAGACACCGCTCAACGCTGTCGTTATCGAAACTATCGAGAGCGCCGCATACACTCGTGAGCGAATCGAGCTGGACGCCGCTTATAACGATGAGCGCCTGACCGTCTTCGTATTTCTGCCAAGCGGCAAGAAGGCTTCGCCGCCGTACCAGACAGTGGTCTATTTCCCGGGCTCGAACGACATCTATAAGACCTCCTATGACGAGCTACGAGTCAGGGCAATTGAGTTCGTTGTAAGGAGTGGCCGGGCAGTCATCTATCCAATATATAAGGGCACCTATGAACGCGGCAGTGATCTGCGTTCCGATATACAAGACACCAGCAACTTGTACCGTGATCATACGATCGCGTGGGCGCGAGACGTCGGCCGCACGATCGACTATCTGGAAAGTCGCGACGATATCGACACCGAACGTCTGGCCTATCTCGGCTTCAGCTGGGGCGGTGCGCTAGGCCCGATCATGACGGCCGTAGAACAACGCTTCAGGACCGCTATCTTTTTTGTCGGCGGCTTGATGATGCAGGACGTTCAGCCCATGTCCGATCCTTTCAACTTCCTGCCACGCGTGACCATTCCGACTTTCATGTTTAACGGTCGCTATGACTCATTCTTCCCGGTCGAAACGGCGATTCAGCCTTTCTATGCCAATTTGGGCACGCCTGAAGTAGACAAGAAACTCACTATTACCGACTCCAATCACTTTGTTAGTGCCTACAGCGCGAATCAGTTGATCAGCGAGTCGCTGGACTGGCTGGA
>CAYWYT010000485.1:0-1893 GCA_964462665.1 uncultured Woeseiaceae bacterium
ACGCCTGCATCGTCGAGCTTCGGTACTGATAGCCCGGATACACGAGTACTTCGGCGCCGGCGTCGAAACGCTCTTCTCCCATGCTAAGACAGAGATCAGGGTTGGTGCGCAACACGAGATTGCCGTTAGGGACAAAAGTCCAGGTTTGTAGCTCTGAGTCGCCACACTCTTGTACGAAGAGCCGGGCACCATCGAGCAGCGACTCTGCAGCCAGGCAGCGATCGTAGGCCGGCATGACAATGTGTCCGGACTCGAAGTCGTCCCAGCGAAACAACTGGTCAATGTTGTCCTCGCCATACTTGCAGGTATGGACTCTAAGCGGTTCGTCAGTGCGCACATTGGCACCGAACCCTGCAACATCCAGACAATACCCTCGAGGCTCGTCCATCGGCACGGCAGAGCGTAGATATCCGCCATCGGCCATGGCAACCAGCGGCAGTAAAGAAAGCGCAAAGAGAACGCGAATTATGTTGGTCCCTCGAATCATTTTTTCTATCCTCTGAGTATCAGAGACAGTGTACTTTTCTAGTACACATCGTGCGACTATAGACACATATGAAACAGTCAATTCGTATAGCACTCCTCGTCTGCCTTTCTATCGCTACGCCCTATGCGAGCCTGGCTCACCATTCTCACGGCAACTATGACGTTCGAACCTATACCGAACTGCAGGGTACTGTTGCCGATTACGTCTGGCTCAACCCGCATGCCTGGATTTATCTGAACGTGGATGATGGCAAAGGCGGCACGGTCACATGGGCGCTGGAGGGTGGCAGTATTACTGAGCTTTCGAAACACGGTTGGCGCAAGGAAAGTCTCAAAGAAGGGGACAAAATTTCCGTGCGTTGCCACGCGTTGCGTGATGGCGCCAGAGGTTGCCTGCTGGGGTATGTCACGCAAGAGGGAGGTGAAGAACGTGTCTTCGACTAAGAGCAGCTGCCTTTTGATCCTGTTGGTCACGTCGCTAACCGCGCCCCTGCTCGCGAATGCTCAGGACTGGCAAACGTTCGTCGATCAGGAAGAATTCTTCGCGATCAATGTTCCAGGTAAGCCCGAAGTCGCCGAGGTTCTTTATGCCTCCGAATGGGGTGGCAACTTGCCCGCCAAGATTTACAGTTTGACCGCCAAGGACGTCGACTACCGCGTTACCGTGGTTAATTACGGCACGGACGATACCAGCTACGTGCAGGTCGATGACCATACCGACGACGACTTCCCCTGGTTGTACGATTTTCGCGGTTCCATTGCCTATGCGGCACACAATATTCGCAAACGCGGTGGCGAGGTGACGTATGACGCATGGCATCACATCGAAATGGTTGAAGGCCACCAGCTGCAGATTACTCACGCGGACGGCTCCCGCACCTGGGCTGGCATCTACTTGTACGAAGATACCGGGCGCCTCTACATTGTTGAAGCGAAGGCCCCGCAAGACGCTTTGCCGCAGGGGCTATTTCAGCAGTCGCTGAATTTTCTTGACGAGGACGGTAATCGCGTACGCTATCTGCTGAATCCCGATGGCTCCCAGGAACGGCGTACGGATGTATCGAAGTATTAGTCGGATGTAATAAGGCACGTACAATGTTGCCGTGGCCCAAGCGGCACTCCGATGACCAACGTCCGCATCACGCGTCCATAGGCAGTAATACTCATAACCGGGCAGCCCCGTTCTAGTATATTGCTAATGTAATGGACCGAACTCGCCAAATGCACCGCAAGCCTGCGTTGCTGCTAGTCGCAGCATTGCTCTTGCGCGCCGTGATTCCGGCGGGCTATATGCCTGCCGCTGCCGGCAGTGGCTTGTGGTTCGAACTCTGCCCGGACGGATTGTCTGCCGAATTCGCAGAGATGCTGGCGGGCGACACCGGGCACCACCACCACGACAATGCGGAT
>CAYWYT010000486.1:0-1891 GCA_964462665.1 uncultured Woeseiaceae bacterium
ACATGTTCGGCATCGTCGCCGGGGTGCTCACCGCGCTGTTGATTCGCAAGACCGCGTTGCGCGGTCCAAAACCACCGTTCGCTTTGATGCTGCCTGAATTTCGTCGCCCGAATATCCGCACGGTGCTGATGCAGTTGTTGGGGCGCGCCAAGGTATTCCTGCGCCGCGCCGGTACGGTCATTTTTGCCGTTGCAGTCGTAGTGTGGGCGTTGGCCTATTTCCCGCGCGCAACTGACATCGACCCATCTTTAACGGAAAACGAAGCTGCCGCGGCGCAACTTGAACAAAGCTGGCTGGGGCGCGCCGGCCATGTCGTCGAGCCCGTATTCGCGCCTTTGGGTTGGGACTGGCGCGTGTCGTCGGCCGTCATCGCCGGGTTCCCCGCACGGGAGGTTGTCATCGCGGTTCTCGGAACAGTCTATGCAGTGGGTAGCGATGCCGATGAGGCAACGCTATCGGAGCGACTCCGAGCGTCGAAATGGCCGGACGGGCGTCCGGTATTCACGCTGCCGATGGTCATTGGCCTGCTCATTTTCTACGCTTGCTGCCTGCAATGTGCAGCGACTCTTGCGGTCATGCGCCGGGAAACAAATAGTTGGCGATGGCCGATTTTCGCCTGGGTCTACATGACAAGTATTGGCTACTTCGGAGCCTTGCTGGCTTTTCAACTACTGTAGACAATGTCGTGCCATCGTATCTCAACTCGATACGCTACAATCGTTGCAGAGTTTCTTATTGGAAGCGCGATTGGATATCGGACAACCATTCATACGACTGCCGTATACCTTTGATGCCGTGCGCCTGGCAGATGAAATTGGTGGTATTGCTGATTCCGCGTGGATGCAGCATCCGCAGCGGATGACCGGAAACTCAGCCGTTGCCCTGATATCGAGAGACGGAACTGACAACGACGATTTTAGCGGCCGTATGCAAGAGACCGGGCACCTGCAAGGCTGTACCTATTTGCGACAAGTTCTCGCTAGTTTCGATGAAGTTCTTGGCAGGTCGCGCCTGATGAAGCTCGCCGCGGGTTCTGAGGTTGCGCAACACGTGGACTTTAACTATCACTGGTATTCGCGAGTTCGAATTCATATTCCGATAATCACGAATTCGCAAGTCACGTTTTATTGCGCTGATCAGAACACCAACATGCGCGCTGGCGAAAGCTGGGTTTTCAATGCGTGGCGTCGACACCGGGTGACCAATGAGAGCGATCAGGATCGGGTCCATTTGGTTATCGACACGGCGGGATCTGCGCGCTTCTGGAATATGCTGCGAAAAGTGATCGACGGTAGTCAGGAAACTCAGCACGTCCCCTATGTTGCTGGCGAAGTAAGAGACATCCGGACTGAACAACACAATATGGCTGCTGTGATGGCGCCTGGAGAAGTCGACGCTTTAGTCAGCGGCCTGATAAGAGATTTCGAATTCAATCCAAAAAACGACGTTGCGCTGGTTAATAGCTACAGGTCACTGCTGTTTGACTTCAGTAAGGATTGGCGGGAGATATGGCTGCAATATGGCGATGCGAGAAGCGCATGGCCCTTGTACCAGTCCGTCATCGACAAGGCCCAGCAACGCATGGCGCCGGATCCGCGTGCGATTGTCACACAAAGCAATGACATCGGCGTCAATCCAATTATTGTGCAGAGAATATTACGCTCGGCACTTGCGGATCAAAGCGACGGAAAGTCGTAAGAGAAAAGCCGCAAGTCTTCCTTGTAGAATTCCGCGACTCTGTGTCGCAGATCATCGTCGTAATAGCGGGTATAGCCAGAGTGCTCCGAGGTATTCTTCTTGCTGAGTTCGCTTACGGGAAGGCCGACGCGCTCGCAGATAGTATTGTACGACTCCTGTAAATCCTCATAACGGCCGACATAGTCCAATGCTA
>CAYWYT010000487.1:0-1882 GCA_964462665.1 uncultured Woeseiaceae bacterium
AGGTAGATCATGGTCGTGCTGACATCTGCATGCCCCATCAGGTCTTGCACCGTTCGGATGTCCGTTCCCCGCTCCATCAAATGCGTGGCGGCCGCGCAACTTTTTTTCTGTAAATTCTTATTAGGCTGGAATTGAAGGAAGGTTAGTTTGTTGTTTAGTCGTTGTGTTTGTGTGTTCAGGACTGGCCTGGAACGGAGAGGTAGGCTCGACCGGTTTCCCATTCCTCGGAGATCTCCATGAGGACGGCGGTGACGAGGCGCAGGACAGAGGCCTCGTTGGGGAAGAGCCCCGCGACGCGGGTACGTCGTTTGACCTGGAGATTGAGGTTCTCGCACATGTTAGAAGTGCGCAGTCGCTTGCGGAATTTCGTCTCCTGCTGGAAGACCGTGAAGCCCTCGGTGATATTGTCCTCCATCCAGCGGGAAAGCTTGGACGCGGATTTGCTATATTTCTCGACGAGTTCATCGAGGCGGGCCTGAGCCTTGGGTCGGTCCGCGCAGTCGAAGACCGAACGGAGGTCGGCGCCAACCTCCAGTCGCATGGCCAGGTCCGGCACGTATGACTGGGCGTTTTGCTGAAGATGGAACTGGCAGCGTTGCCAAGGCGAGGCGTTGAGGGTGGCCCGCAGGGCGGCCTTGAGGCCCTCGTGTGCGTCGGAGGTCACCATGTCGGGGATGCCGATGCCGCGACCCTTGAGAGAGGTGATGAAGTCGCGCCAGTGGGGTTCGGCTTCCGAGATGGCGGCAGAGACCCCAAGAATTATCCGTTTACCGTTGTCGCGACGGACGCCGATGGCAATTAACACGGCACAATCGCGCACCGCGCCGTCGAGACGCACCTTGATGTAGGTGGCATCAAGAATGAGGAAGATGATGGCAGGCAGGGCGCGGTTGCGCCACTTGTCGAACTCTCCGTCGAGTTCGGCGGTGAGGCGCGAGACCTGTGTGGATGTGACCTCAAACCCGCAGAGCTGCTCCATGACGGTGGTAACCCTGCGCGTGGCGACGCCCTGGATGTACATCTCGGCAATGGCAGCCTTGAGGGAGCGGTCGGTGCGCGATCCGCTCTCGAAGAGCGAGGAGCGGAAGGGTTCGGAGCTGCCCCGGACTTGCGGGACCGCGAGGTCGAGCTTGCCGACGGCAGTCTGCAGAGAACGCGGCTTGAACCCGTTGGCGTGCCCATTGCGCTCATCGACGCGCTCATAGGGGCCGGCCTGGACGTGGCTGGCTCGTTCGAGAAGCATGGCGGCGTTGAGGATCATTTCGGCGATTCGAGGAAGGCCATCGGAGAGGCCGGCGTGAAGAAGAGTATTGATGGCTTCGTCGCCTAAGGTATCGTTGTTTTGTCTGGTCATGGTTGGTGTCTGGTTTGTTTTGCACCTCCATTTGCCAGCCTTGACCGGGCACTTGCAACCCCCGGGGCGGGGCGGCGACCGGCCATTCGGCCGATTCCGCTACGCTCCATCGGCCGAATGGCCGGGGTCACAAGTGCTGCGGGCTAATTACAGACGAAATGTTGCACCCCCGGTGGATCGATCGTGCGAAGCACCCCAATAACTAATAACTGAATAACGAATAACTATTTACTTCGTCAGCGTCTCATCGAGGTTGAGGATCTGAGAGGTGAGGAGGGTCCAGGCGGCGAGTTCGACGGGGTCGAGGTCCGGGTCGGTCGGGGAGTCCCCGACCTCGATGAGCTTGGCCGCCTCGTCCGGGGAGGCGGCGTAGGCTTTGAGGAATCCGTCGAGCGAGGCGGTCAGGACCGGGCGTTCCTCATCGCGCGGGGGGCGGGCGAGGAGGTGCTTGTAGATCAGGTCGAAGTGCTCGACAATGACACGGCGTTCGTGGGCGATGGCTTTGTTGATCGCCGCGACGATTTCGTG
>CAYWYT010000488.1:0-1881 GCA_964462665.1 uncultured Woeseiaceae bacterium
CAGCTTTCCACAGCATATTTTCCACTGGTGCTATTGTCAAATGAAACCAACCCCCCGTTGGCGGGCAGGCACACAGGGCTAAGTGAGAAACTGAGTTTCGGGGCAAACTGGACGGTAACTATTTGATCCGCTTTAGCCTCGCAGCCAAAAGAGGAGGTATAGTCAAGTAATATTGTGTCCCTGCCCACAATTACATCATCACTGCCCGCATCAAAATAAAAGCCCTCTTCCTGATTGCCTCTAACGCCGGGACCACTGAAAATGTATGTTGGAGTTGGATCATCTATATCCACTTCAGGAACCAGCAGGTAGGCTGTATCACTTTCACAGACCTTCCCGGGAAGGCCAGAGATTTCGACAACTCCCAGCTCACTTATTTCAATGGTCATGTTAGCAGTCACTTCAAACTCATTTACCTCATAGGTATAATATACTTCATAGCTGCCCGAAAGGCCCATTGGATCCAGAACGGCCTGATTATCTGTGGTGTCTGAGTCTGAAATATGCCCATAGACTGGTTCAAGGTCTACCACATCATCTATAAATAGTTCAAACCTTCCTGGCATACCATCTTTGTTATCCCCGATCAGGGTGTAGCTTTGGGTTTTGTCACATATGGAAGTCAGGGTATCCTCTTCGTATACCATGTGAACGCTTATCTCTCCTGAGAGCACATAAAGATCTGTCTCATCGGTACTCTTACAACCAAATGCATTTATAAGGGTACAGGTTATGGTGTGTGGAGAATTCTCATAGGAAGCAATTTCCGGGTAAAACTTTCCATTGGCCACACCACGCCCAAAAAATGTTGCCCCTGTGGGATTCGATTTCAACAGAATTTCGGGGTCTGTAGAACGGAATACGGTCTGATCCAGGTCAAAGACCACCGGGGTGGTTTCACGTATGGTAAGCTCTACCGCCCCAAGAGGTTCTCCAGTGATCCCCCTGTCATCAATTGCGGAAGCAATATAAAAACTATCATTTGATTCCGACTTTAAATAAACGGTATAAGGCGATACAATAACCTCAAATTCCTTATACTTTCCACTCCTGTTATTAAGCACCACGTCATAGGGCGCTTTTCCCTGGTTAAACCAGATATAGGCTTTCACCGAATCACCCATACATACTTCGGTTCCGGCAGCTGCCACAATGGAGGCTGTAAATTGCCCATTTAGATCAAAAGTTTGTACAAACAGAATAAGGGATGCCACGGCAACCAGAATGTTTCTCATATTCTAAAAATTACAATATAAACAGCAGTTAAAGATCCCCGGTATCTGAAGTCTTTATAAGGGAAATCATGCTGTGTTTCTTATATCCATTGGTCCCCAGTAGTACGATTCCTCCATCTTCAGAGATTTCAATGTCGGCTCCGGTATGGGTTCCTGAAGCTCCAAAGACCACATTCCCCGAGGCTAAATAATCGGACGTAAGAAACTGAAGGAAGATCTCACTTGAACCGGAAACCCGTCGGGTTCCTACAATGGCATACCTTCCATCATCAGTCTTTACAAAGCGTCTCCCTGTTAGGTCTGTATTACTCTGGGAAATGGTTGCAAGCTGAAGTGACTTTATTATATTAAATCCCTCTGTCTCGATCAGATAAATGACCATCTCCATCCTTCCCGAGACATTCATCCGGTTTCCCAGAACCAGGAACCGGTCCGGGTCGTCCTCGATGGCACACATGCCAACCTCATCAAGTGCATCGGTTAGAATTTCAGGGAAGACATCCATATCCTCGTTAATATTCAGAATCAATAGATCTGTTCCCGGTTCACCAAGCTTATCATAGGTGCATACACATAAATAGCTATCCCCGTGATTTAGAATATAGGAAGCTGCAGAGTTTTCAGCGTAAGGATTGTGATAATTAAG
>CAYWYT010000489.1:0-1880 GCA_964462665.1 uncultured Woeseiaceae bacterium
TGAACACGCTCTTGCCGCGGTCCCGTGTCGGTGACCCCTGAACCCCAAACGCACAGGCACATTTGGTCAGAGGGCGTTGAACTGGTTTTTAAGCAGCTAGCGCGTAGTTGTCGTCGTTGGCAACTATGGTTTTTACAGCTGTTTTAACGAGGTAATCTGTCCCTCGGCATGCACTCAGAGTTTCGCGACCCACGTCGAAGCCATGTCACCCCCGTGTACATGCTTAGTCTATGGGCTTTATTTGGAATTACAAGGGGAGATATCACTTTAACTAAAGTGAATAACATATTGTAAGTAAACTAACTTTTCAGAATTCTCGCTTTTTGCCGTTGCCAATCTCTGTCTTTATCGGTTGCGCGCTTGTCATGTTGCTTCTTGCCTTTCGCCATGCCGATTTCCAGTTTTGCCCGACCTTTAGTCCAGTGCAGGTCTAGTGGCACCAACGCATAGCCTTTGCGCTCGACAGCGCCGACCAGGCGATCAAGTTCGTAACGTTGCACCAACAGTTTTCGCGAACGGCGCGGGTCCGCCTGTACGTATGAGGCGGTGGTCTTCGCAGGGGTGAAGTACGCTCCGATCAGCCATGCCTCGCCATTGCGCAGTTGTACATAGGCTTCCGTGATTTGTGCAGAGCCCTCGCGCAGGCTTTTGGCTTCCCACCCTTCAAGGACCAGACCCGCCTCAAGCTTGTCCTCGATAAAGTAGTCATGCCGCGCTTTGCGATTTACAGCGATGACGCGATCGTTGCCAGATTTAGATTTCTTCGAGCTCATATACGGTTTTTACGAATGGCCTGTGGGCGGTGATTATAACGATGCTGTTGTCTGATCTGTGCATTTGTATGAGAATCTCTCAATCGTCAGACCGGTTGAGAATAATAATGCTAGGTAATCAGGCTTCCGACTCCGAAAAACGCGCATCGCTCCACGGCCACTGGTCGTCGAGAATGGCTTTTATTCTTGCGGTTACCGGCTCCGCGGTAGGCCTCGGCAATATCTGGAAATTTCCCTATGTGACCGGCCAATATGGTGGTGGCGCCTTCGTACTTGTCTACCTCGCTTGCATAGTCATCATCGGCATGCCGGTCATGATGTCGGAAATCCTGCTTGGACGACGCGGGCGACGCAACCCGATCGCGACTATGGCATTGCTGGGCTCGGAGGAGGGCAAGTCTAGCAACTGGAGCTGGGTCGGAGGTATAGGCGTAGTTGCCGGTGTGCTGATCCTCTCTTACTACAGTGTCTATGGCGGTTATTCACTAGCCTATGTCTTGAAGAGCGCAGCGGGTGTATTTTCGGGTGCTGGTGCCGCCGACGTCATTGCGGTACGTGACGGATTCGAAGGTAGCTGGAAGGCTGTTGGCCTGTTTCATACTATATTCATGGGCCTTGCAATTTTCGTAGTGGCGCGCGGCGTCGAGCGAGGATTGGAGCAGGCTGTTCGCTTCATGGTGCCCGCATTATTAGTGCTGTTGCTCGCGCTGCTCGGCTACTCTATCAATTCGGGCTATTTCGGCGCAGGGCTTGAATTTATGTTTACGCCGGACTTTAGCAAGCTGACCTGGGACGGCGTTCTTGCGGCCATGGGTCAAGCATTCTTTACGTTGTCGATTGGCATGGGTGCGGTCATGGCGTACGGAGCCTACTTGCCAGAGGAAACGTCCATCACCGGGGCGGCGGCCGCGGTTGCGATCGCGGATACGACAATTGCCATAATTGCCGGCCTTGTAATCTTTCCGTTGGTTTTCGCGAATGGCTTGGATATCGACGCGGGACCAAGTCTCGTCTTCATCACCCTACCGCTGGCGTTTGGCCACATGACTGGCGGCATCATATTTGGAACGCTGTTTTTCATCCTTCTGACTTTTGCTGCGTGGACTT
>CAYWYT010000490.1:0-1870 GCA_964462665.1 uncultured Woeseiaceae bacterium
AACCCGAGCGCCGCCAGCGCGAGCGGGATGCTGTGCGCGAGCGTGAACGCGGTGATCGTGCCGATCAGTTTGCGCCAGCTCTTGACCACCAACAGCAGGGCAAGCACGAACAGCAGGTGATCGATGCCGAGCAAAATGTGTTCGACGCCGAGCACACAGTACGTCCACGCGACTTGACCTGATCCGGGGTTCGCCTCGATGACGTAACTTGGTGAATCCGGTGTTAGTCGATGCGTCAGCTGGGAGCCGTTTGCACGTTCGAGGCGCAGCAGGACGTCCGTGAAGGTACGCTCAAGTCCCGCGATCGAGACTTCCGATCCAGTTAAGCCCCCTTCCCTCTTGATCCGCATGCGCTGGATATGCGACCCGGCGCGAAACCCACCGACCGGCTCGCCGATCACTTCAACATCCTCAGCAAATTCGAGATGCAGCCCGAAGCGCTCGTTGGCACCCCGCGCCGGGACCTTGAAAATCACCTCGTAGTTGTCTTTAGAAGATTCGCGGATCTCGAGATAGCCTGGACGCATCTCGTGAGCCGAGGCGAGCGGCGCGAGAATTAAGGCGATGAGCGTTAGAATAATTCCTCGCATCATTTCACATCCCCCGCTGGCCACTCGATCACGATCTCGTACTCCTCACGCAGTTTCTCGTTCACCGCTTTTCGCATCTCGACACGTTTTTGGTTAGACCACTCGCGCTCCACGACCGGGCGGATGTCCTCGAGTTCTGGGACTTCGCCTGGCACACGCGCATCGAGCTTGATCAGATGGACGCCGAGACCAGACTGGATCGGACCGAGCCACTTGCCGATTTCGAGCTCGTCGAGTTTGCCTGCAAAACCTCTGCCAAAGATTCCATCCACGGCACGACCGTGTTCGGCACCCAATCCGGCTTGGATCAAGCCGGGATCGCCGTTAACCTGTTCGCCGGCTTGCAGCGCTTTGAGTTGGGCGTCTACGTAGCCCTTGAGATCGTCACCGTGCTTCTCCGGGTTGATGTAGATCTGTTGGAACGTGTAGGTCGAGTCATTGCGGAATTTGTCAGCGTTCGCGGCGATATAGGCTGCGAGCTCCTCGTCTGTAGGCTGAATCAAGCTTGTCGTGTCGTCGGTCAGAAATTCGACTTTCTGCCGCAGGCGCCGCCGGATGATCGTATCGTCCCGGTCGATTCCCATTTTAATCGCCTGGCGATAGTAGATCTCCTCTAAAATGAAATCATCGATGAGTCCCTGCATTTCATCTTTGCTCGGCGGCCGCTGCCAGGTTTTGGCATAGATGCTTGAGAGTTGCTCGATGCGCCCCGCGCTGATGACGATCTTGCCATCGGACTCGCGAACGTCGTCAGAGGGCTTGACGATGCCGAAGACGACGAACAGGCCGACGCCGATGAGCAGGAAATGAAGCAGAGGTTCTTTGAGCAGTTTGCGCATGAGTCAAGAATTGGAGGTCGAAGGTCGAAGTTTTGACATGTGATCTTTGACTTTCGACTGCGCACTACGGCGTGTACCAGATCGGTGATGTATAGGCACGGTCGGTGACGGTCATGGTGACCTCTTTGGCCATCTTGATTCCGAAGCGTTTGGCGTCGTAGGCCGTCCAGCGTGGGGTTGGAATCTCGATGACGCGCACGTAGTAGAAAGCGCTCTGCTTGGGATCGAACTCGGGGTCCTTCCAGTGGGCCATCAACAAGGCATCGCCGATGGAGTTGGTGTAGCTGGCGTCGGCGATGTCAATAGTGCTGCCGACTAGGGTCTTGCAACGGCCGTCGGCACCGATCTTACGGTCGTCCGACACGGCCACGTCGTAGATACGCTCATGGGTCTTGCCTTTGCTGTCCAACCAGCCCTTGATGATCTGCACCCGATCGAGAT
>CAYWYT010000491.1:0-1869 GCA_964462665.1 uncultured Woeseiaceae bacterium
CGGAAAATTCGGATTCCAGCCGCTTCACTTCGGCTGCCGCAATATCTGCCAGATCTTCATCCGATTCTACCGAAGAAGCTTTACGATCCCATTCGGACAAATACGCATCGCTGCTTCCTTTGCCTGCGCGCATTGCGGCGCGATCGATAGCCTCCTGAAAACGGGCGCTGAGTAACACCTTCTCGCGAGTGCGGCCGCGCTGCACAATGACCTGAGACGGAATATCACGCCAATAAATGAGGGTTTTCTTAATCAATAGCCTCTCTCTTCGCGACATCCTGCAAGCCGCTTTCCAGTTCCCCATAGCCAACGTGCACGTGCTCAAATTCAAGCTCGAGCTTGTCAGCAGCTGCTTTGGCAGCTGCCAGTAAATCCGCATCTTGCTTCTGCGACAAATAGACAAGCCGGTGATAGTTGCCGAAATACATTTCCCGTAATTCCGGGTGCGTTTCGAATTTCAAAGGGTTGGTGACGAACTGATCAAAATGCCGCGCCAGAAAATCTGTCAAATAAAACGTGCCTGGCTCTCGTTCCGATAGCGCCGCAAAGCGATCGGACCCAGCAAAAAACTGATAACAATGTGCACCGGGTAGACGCTTGATGCCTTCCTCGTCAATTACCTTGTCAATCTCTCCACACGTTCCGCAGTCGGCATACGCGACGAAAATCTCGTCAAAATCATTCTTGTACTTTTGAATCATGTCTCGTAATCGACCTGGGATCAGCGCCGGTCGCATGTGCAACTTTGCATCGATGCACTTCAACTGCAGATGGTCCCAGCCATAGCTTTCCTTTAGCTCGGTAATTTCACGAACTAAGGCGCCGCAGGCGATTACCAGGACGGTGTCGGACATTAGTAGTCTCTGTCTGCGAATTCGGACTTTCGTTTCGTCATGAATTCGATCAATGCCTCATCGATAGCAGGATCAATTGCTGGCGCCTCGTATTCGTTCAACATGCGTTTCCAAACGCCGTTCGCACGCTGTGCGGCATCAATCGAGCCTTCCGCTTCCCATTGCTCAAAACTATTACTGTCAGAAACTGGTGAGCTATAGAACGCAGTTTCAAAGTTTGCGTGTGTGTGCGTAGAACCGAGGAAGTGAGCACCCGGGCCGACTTCACGCAGCGCATCCATTGCCTGTCCATTTTCTGACAAGTCTATGCCGCCGAGCAATATCGCGATCATGTTGGCCTGGTCCGCATCGAGAATGAATTTCTCGTAGCCCATCGCAAGGCCACCTTCCAGCCAGCCGGCCGTATGCAACATGAAGTTAACGCCTGCCAAGGCCGAAGCAATGAGTGTATTGGTCGCTTCGTAGGCCGCCTGCGCATCCGGAATTTTTGATCCACACAGACCACCGCCACTACGGAACGGTACGCCGAGACGTCGCGCCAGCGCAGCGGATGCGTAAACAATCATGCTCGGCTCGGGCGTACCGAAAGTTGGCGCACCCGACTGCATTGAAACTGCGGCTGCGAATGTACCAAAAATGACCGGCGCGCCAGGTTTGACCAACTGCACATAGGCCATTCCGGCCAGCGCTTCGGCAAGAATTTGCGTAACAGTGCCCGCGACCGAAACCGGCGACATTGCGCCCGCTATCAGAAACGGCGAAATCATAGTCGCTTGATTGTTTTCGGCGTATACCGTGGCCGCACCGAGCATCGTCGCATCGAAAGTCATCGGCGAGTTCGCATTGATCAGACTCGTGATAACCGTATTTTCCTGGACGAACTCTTCGCCGAATACGATCTTCGCCATGTCCACAGTATCTTGTGCCCGTTCCGGCGCTGTAACCGAGCCCATAAACGGCTTGTCGCTGTACTTGATGTGGCTGTACACCATATCGAAATGCCGCTTGTTGACCG
>CAYWYT010000492.1:0-1869 GCA_964462665.1 uncultured Woeseiaceae bacterium
CGCATGCCTATTTGAATCAGGTCGTTCCAGTGCTCGTTGATGAAGGCAAGGCATTGCCGATGTTCAGCATGCCGTTGCTCGACGCTGATGGCAGCATGGTTCAGAACCATCTCGTTCCCGAAATTCCGGCATTGCACAAACTCTATGAATCACTCAATGGCGAAGCTCCATCCGGGGTCTTATGGGACTCAATTGCGACTTTATTGGAGATCGACCAGACCATGCAGCACGTTTTTCTCGGCCCACCCGGAATGGATCCTGCCGCAGCGGAGGCTTTTCGTGTCGGACTTCAAAAAGCCCTGACCTCCGATGAGTATTTCGAAGAAGCAGAACGCATACTCAGTTATGCGCCAGGCTTTGTAAGCCATCAGCGTCAGGCAGAAATACTGGGCGCCACCGATAATGTGTCCAGCGAAGTTGTTACCTACATAGAATCGCACATCGAAAAAAATAACGGTTACTAGAGGCTCCTGGGGCGGACGATGTTAGAAGCTTTATTCGAGGGTCTCGGCCTTATTTTCCAGCTACATGTGATCGGGTATTTTGCACTCGGCTGTGTCATTGGGATTCTGCTCGGAGCGGTCCCGGGCATGGGTGGTGCCATCGGTCTGGTGCTGTTACTGCCGTTTACGTTCAGCATGGAGCCAGTCGCTGCCTTCGCTTTATTGCTCGCTTCCTGGGCGTCAACCTCGACCAGCGGCGCAATCACATCAGTGCTACTAGGTGTACCCAGCACGGCGGCTTCGCAAGCGACTGTGCTTGACGGCTATCCCATGGCGAAGCAAGGGGAGGCCGCGCGTGCCTTAGGGGCGTCTTTCACGGCTTCTGCTATCGGTGGCGTTTGCGGTGCGCTCGCGTTGGGCGTATCCCTGCCATTGATTTTGCCCGTGATACTCGCATTTGAGTCGCCTGAACAATTCATGCTTGGCTTGTTGGGACTGGCAATGGTGGGTTCGCTTTCGGGTAGCTCGATTACGAAAGGAGTCGTTGCTGCATTGTTTGGTTTGTTGCTGGCGACAATTGGCTTGCCCGAATCGCAAGCGATTCCACGCTATACCTTCGGCGCACTCTATATGCTCGATGAGCTTCCCCTAATTCCGGTTTTGCTTGGCTTGTTCGCGATTCCGGAGATTCTGGAACTCGCCGTCAAAAACGTATCGATTTCGCGGGACGGCGCAGCGGGCAAGGAAAAGTCCGGTTTGCTGACGGGCGTACGCGACGCATTCAAACAACTGGCCCTGGTTGTGCGTTGCAGCATTATCGGCGCGTACATCGGCATGCTACCCGGGCTGGGCGCATCAATAGTGGGTTGGGTCACGTACGGTCACGCGAAACAAAGTGTTAAGGACAATTCCCGGTTCGGCCATGGCGATGTGCGTGGATTACTGGCCCCGGAAGCGGCCAACAATGCGCTGCGTGGCGGCGCGCTCATCCCGACCTTAACACTGGGCATTCCAGGCAGTGTCGGTACCGCAATTCTGATGGGTGCTTTGATCATGCATGGCCTGCGTCCGGGCCCGTCGATGCTCACGACCGAATTGCCGATGACCTTCAGCTTCGTCTGGATGATCGCGATAGCGAGTGTGGTTGCTACGCTGATCTTGCTGGCAACCGTAAAGCAGGTCGCAAAGGTAGCGCTGTTGCCAGGCCACCTCGTTGTGCCGGCGGTATTGATGTTCGTCTTTATGGGGGCATGGCTGGGTAGTGCGTCAATTGGCGCATGGATTAGTTGTCTGGTATTTGGCGTAATCGGGTTCGTAATGAAACGAGCGGATTGGCCGAGGCCACCAGTCGTACTTGCGCTGGTCTTGGGCCCGATACTCGAGCGCTCGTTTCAAATTAGTAATCGCTTGCATGACGGATACAGTT
>CAYWYT010000493.1:0-1868 GCA_964462665.1 uncultured Woeseiaceae bacterium
TATTTGCTCACGATCCCCTTTTCGGTCTTCCAGATATTCTACAAAATCAACAACAGTTGCACTTCCCTTACCGTCACTTATATGTACGGTTCTTTTCTCTAGCAGGTCAACAAACAGGGTAATGTAATCATGTCCCTTTGCGATCGATGTTTCGTCCATTCCGATAGTATGCAGGACGTGTAAATCTTCGTCAAATTTTGCTGCATTAATATATACATCCAGAACTCTCCAAATCAAATAATCTGACACCCCAGTTAACTGACTGACGTTGTGCACTGGCAATGATTTGCAGAGTTGGATTATTGTCGTGAATCCCTCTGAAATCAGCTCATCACAAACGTTGATTGAGATGCCAGTAAATCATCTAATAACGAATTGACAACAGACTGATCTGTTATGAGTGGGTCGCTCGATAACGCAGCCAAGGCATGCTCCCGTTCTCCAGTTAAGGCCGCTTCGACAATCAACTCCTGACGGGCTACGTGGGTTGCAATCGATTCATATGTGGAGCATTGTAGTCGCCCTACCGAGAATGGATGAACACCTATTTGGTCGATATGCGCTTTACATTCTACCACCGCATCTCTTGGTAGATTGTCAATTTGGCCAACATTTGGGATGTTAACAATAAACTGTCCCGTCGGACCTCCCGAAAGAGCGGCCATAACTGGCACAACCTGTTCATTCGTCGGAGTAAGGTTCATATCACCACCATTAACAAACTGCTCATGTTCTCGTCGATCCTGATGGGCTAGATTTTCTCGATGATCAATCGTGGTTAAGACAACACCATAACGCTCACCTCTATGATTGGTATTATCTAGAAATTCTGGGAAAAATTCTGCGATGTGGCGATCGCCCGAGCCAAACAACACACCGAGCTTTTTGAATAAAGATAGTTTAACTGCCAGACGATCATTAAACACATTTTCAGGCCCTGGGATATGCTGATTGGCAAACTCAAACACGTCGTGATTCCTTAACCACTCTTGCAAAAGCAAAAAACCATCTTGACCATTTACACTGAGACGTAAAATAGCTGGTAAATGATTTATCCCGGCCACCTCAAATGTGATGTCCTCTGCCGGTACATTAAGCAAAGGTGCCAAATATTTGTTACGGAAAATATCCACCTCATGGCAAAGTCCAATAGCCTTAATGCTCGTAGCGCGAGTCACCCCCCGACAAATGGTGGTCATCGGGTTGGTTAAATTCAACATCCAGGCATGTGGGCACAACTCTTCCATTTCTTGAGCGACTTGAACTGCAAAGGGGATATGCCGAAGACCGCGTGACAATCCACCTGGGCCGACAGTATCCCCTACTGACTGATATATCCCGTATTTTTCTGGAATTTCAATATCATTTCTCATCGTGCTCAGTCCGCCGATGGAAACACAAAGAATTACGAAATCTGCGTCACGAAGAGTTTCAACCCGATCCAGACTAGATGTAATGTGCAGTGCGCCATCCAATTCCTTGTTCACCCGCCTACAGGCAGAACTCATCAGGTTAAGAGCCTCTTGGTCAATATCATGCAGAACGAGATTGGCGTTAGTGATAGTTTCGTTGACAGCCATATCAACAACTAATCGAGCTGTCCACTTGACACTGCCTCCACCAATAAACGCAATCTTCATTATTCCCGCCTCGTGGTGCAAATGTCTAAAGAAAAATCAAGCCGATTTGTTTTGCAGTTCACCGCCAATCATGCGGCATCTGTTTCGTAGGCACAATCAACAGGTTAACTCCTCAAGAAAGTGGTTCGTCTGTAAAATTAGGCACGTGTACCTAGAACAACTATTGTGACCACACCCGACCCATGCTTTGTTTGAAAAGTTCTGAAACGATAAACATGAATTTCTACA
>CAYWYT010000494.1:0-1860 GCA_964462665.1 uncultured Woeseiaceae bacterium
ATACGATTTTCATCGAAGAATTGCTCGAGCAGAATCTGTACGACGATGTTAGTCAGGCGTTCGCCGTTTTTCTGCCCGTGAAATCGGTTGGTGTTATGGGTGACGGTCGCCGCTACGACTATGTGGTCGCACTACGAGCTGTAGAAACGGTCGATTTCATGACTGCTCGCTGGGCCCGATTGCCCTATGATTTTCTGGAGCATGTGTCGTTGCGCATCATCAACGAGGTTGATGGCATCTCGCGTGTCACGTATGACATCTCCGGCAAACCGCCCGCGACGATTGAATGGGAATAGATGGACGATACTGACGCGCAATTCATGCAAGCAGCGCTGCAGCAGGCGCAGCTAGCCGCGGTCTCAGGTGAGGTGCCGGTCGGCGCTGTGCTTGTCGCAAAAGACGAGGTCGTCGCGGCAGGACACAATCGAACACTGCTGGATCACGACCCAAGCGGCCACGCAGAAGTTGTCGTCTTGCGGCAAGCCGCCAAAAGCGCCGGCAATCACAGACTAATTGACGCAACGCTTTACGTGACCCTCGAGCCATGCGCCATGTGTGTCGGAGCAATTGTGCAGGCACGCATCGCCCGCGTCGTGTTCGGTGCATACGACCAGAAAGCCGGTGCGCTGGGTAGCGCGATCGACCTGAGTGACAGTTCCGCCTTTAACCATCGCTTCGAGATTCAGGGCGGACTACTGGCAGACGACAGCGCCGCCATTCTGAAAGACTTCTTCGCCGCTCGCAGATAATGTGGGAGCGCCACATGTGGGAGCGGCTTCAGCCGCGATCGGGCCTAAAGGCCCTCCTACAGCCGCGATTTACGTACTGGTAATTTCGGTCGGAACCTCGATCTCCTCGGGAACCGGCGTACCTTCATTTGCGGTTAGCCATTTCAAAATATTGTAGTAACTACGAATGTTATTGACGTAGAGCACGGGCTCCCAGCCGCGGGCATAACCAAACGGGACGCGCGTGTACCACTTGCGCTGCGCAAGCAGTGGCAGAGCTTTGCTAACGTCGATCCAGGTATCCGGCTTGCCGTTATCCCAGGCAACGATCTGCCGCGCATCTTTGATGTGATTAAAGCCAACGTTGTAAGCGGCGAGGGCCATCCACGTGCGATCGGGCTCGCCAACAGAATCCGCGACCCGTTCTGTTTGTCGTGCGTAGAACTCCGCACCACCCATTATGCTGTTGGTCGGATCAACGCGATCATCGATGCCCAGATATCGTGCCGTGTCTTGAGTAAGCATCATGATGCCGCGTACGCCGGTCGGAGAAACAGCCTGCGAACGCCAGTGCGATTCCTGATAGCCAATCGCCGCAAGTAAGCGCCAGTCAACGCCGAATTTCTCGCCGGCTTCTTCAAAGGTAGCGCGATATCGTGGTAAGCGACTTTCGTAATGACGAATGAAATTTCGTGTGCCGACGTAATCGAACTCGTCGGTGTGTCCGTAATAGCGATCCTTGACCTGAGCAAGTGTTCCCGTTCGATCGGCATTGATCAGGAAATCGTCGGCACGGGCCAGTAGTGAGTCGCCACTGTCGCGTGGAAATGCCCAGGCGAGTGGATCGCCGATCTCGAGATCCAGCGCAACCCGAAGATCGGGATAAAAATGACGCTGAATATTGAACTCCGTGCTGTCTGCTATCGTAAAGTCGATCTCGCCAGCCGCAACTTTCTCCAGCAGGTCTGCAACCTCAAGGTCTGCATTTTCTACCCAGTTCAGGCTCGGATAAATTTCCTGCAACGACGCCAGCATATCGACGTGGCTCGTGCCAGAGACGACTTCAATAGTTCTGCTAAGTACATCATCGATCGAGCGTGGCTTGCCCGTGCCGAGTTTGTAGATCAGATGC
>CAYWYT010000495.1:0-1835 GCA_964462665.1 uncultured Woeseiaceae bacterium
TGAACAATGTAGAATGGCTGCGCGACAACATCCCGCCTGATACGTTGCGGGCATTGAAGCCGTTCTGGTTGAGCATGCGTGTCGCATAGTAGGCACGTTGTCCCGAACGGCAGATCACGTGAATCTCCCTGTCCCGGGGCAGTTCGTCGAGACGCTCGCGCAATTGCCCCAGGGGAATATTGACTGCCCCGGGAACATCCTCTACTGCCAGTTCAAAACGCTCGCGAACATCCAGTACAAAACCGTCCTCGGTATCTGCCCAGTGGCTCAGGGGCATATCGCCACCGAGCACGTCCGCTGCAACCATGCCCGCGAAATTGACCGGGTCCTTGGCGCTGCCGAACTGGGGCGCATAGCACAGTTCCGCTTCCTCGAGGTCGTAGATCGTGGCATTCATCTGGAGGAGGGTGGCGAGGGCGCTGATGCGTTTGTCCACGCCGTCCAGGCCTATAGCCTGTGCTCCCAGCAAGCGTCCATCGGATTTGCGGAACAGGACTTTCATCGCCAGCGGTTTCGCGCCCGGGTAGTAGCCAGCGTGGGAATTGGGGTACAGGTATATTTTTTCGTAGTCCGTGTCACCCACTCGCTGTAATGTCTTTTCGCTTGCGCCGGTCCAGGCCGCTGTGCCGCCGAACAGGCCGATGATCGCTGTTCCCTGTGTGCCGCGGTAGCGCGAATTCCGACCCGCTATCACATCGGCAGCAATCCGACCCTGCCGGTTTGCCGGGCCTGCAAGTGCGATCAGGCTCCATTGGCCGGTGACGAAATCCCTGACCTCAACGGCATCGCCGACGGCAAAAATGTTTGGATCGCTGGTGCGCATGTGTTCGTCGACCCGTATGCCGCCGCGCTCTCCTACCTCGAGTCCCGCGCTATCTGCCAGGGTGGTATCTGGACGAACGCCAAGGCCGAGTATGACGACATCAGCGGTGTAGGAGTCCCCTCCCACCGTGAGAACGTCAATAGCACCGGACTCATTAGCACGGAATTCCAATACTGCATCCTCCAGGGCCAGATTGACATTGTGTTGTTCCAGAAACTGCTCCACTGGGCGAGCCATTTCCAGGTCAAGCGGCCCAAGTAGCTGGTTCCCCATTTCGATCACGGTCACCTCGAAACCCAGATGAACGAGGTTTTCGGCTGTCTCCAGGCCGATAAACCCGCCCCCCACAACCACAGCCCGGGTTTTCGGGCGGACGGTCTGGAACCCTGAGTAGCGGTCCATGCCGGCCAGGAATGGTGTTCCCTTGTGTACCCACTCTTTTATCTCTCTGGCATCGGGCACTGTTCTGACCTCGAATATGCCGGGTAAATCGATACCGTTAAGTGGCGGCCGAATGGAGGCGGCTCCCGGAGAAAGAACGAGCTTGTCGTAGGACTCCGTGACGATTTCCCCGGTTTCAACGTTTTTCAAGTCGACGGTCTTCTTGTCGGGAGCAATGGCTACCGCCTCGCAGCCTGTCCTGGCGTCGATGGAGAATTGTTTGCGGAACAGTTCGGCACTGGCGACCAGCAGGTCCGATTCTTCGGTAATGACATCACCGATATGGTAGGGGAGCCCGCAGTTCGCGTAGGACATATACGGCCCCCGTTCGACCAGAATAATCTCGGCGTTTTCGTCCAGGCGCCTGAGACGCGCGGCGCAGGATGCCCCGCCGGCGACACCACCCACTATGATAACTTTCATTCTTTCTACCTCGTTTTTAACCCGCGGTCACTGCGATGACACTACCCTCTGTGGACACTGCGAATTCGATTTCATATAAAAGCCTAACGACCTGATACAAAAGATAAAACCCCGTAAAGCTGCATCTTATGAAGCATATGAAGCGGGG
>CAYWYT010000496.1:0-1834 GCA_964462665.1 uncultured Woeseiaceae bacterium
ATCTCGCTCATAAGATTGCCTGCACCTCTTTTTCTTTCAAAATTATTGTCCCTTGCCTGGCAGCGCGCATCTGCTGATTCGTTTTGAACCGCGCCCACAGACCGGTGATCATCACGCTGATGATGGGCCCGATCGACGCCATGCACAGAATACCGAAACCCTCCACTGCGTTCGTCGCGTTACCGAAGCCGATTCCCATGGCAAGCACCAGGGGCACCGTGATCGGCCCCGTCGTAACGCCAGCTGAGTCCCAGGCGACATTCACGAACGTTTCGCTGGAAAAAAATGTTAGAACGATCGCGATGAGGTACCCGGGAATGATCAGCCACACCAGCGGCAGATTGAAAATCAACTTGGCAAGCCCGAGGGCGATACCGCATGCGACACCGATAGACACGGCTTTGATCAGGGTCTTTTTCTTGAACACGCCCTCGGTCAGTTCCTCTGCCGTGACGCCCAGAGCATTCAGTGCAGGTTCCGCAACGGTTGCGCCGAAACCCAGAAACCAGGCGAAGACCAGGGCAATGAGCAGGCCTAACCCGTAGGCGTACATGGGTGAATTCGCGATGCCGCCGATCTCCATGAAGGCCGCCGGAACCATGCTGCCAGCATTTCCGCCCAGCTTCGAGAGCCCATACGTCAGACCGACGTTGAAGATGCACATGCCGATGATCGTGAGCGCGATGCCGTACAAGATATCGCCCGGGCGAGACAGCCGCTCGCGCAGGACCAGCTTGAGCACCAGGAACAGGAAGATCACCAGTGGCGCGATGGCTCGTATACCTGAGATGACCTCCACGCCCGGACTGCGTTGGTACCAGGCCAACTGCACATTCTGAGCGCCGCTGGTTGCGAGTCGCGCCGCTTCGATGATCTCGGCCGGCGTCACGGTGCTCGCCACATAAACCGCCAGCAACATCACGCCGAGGATCGGGAACAACGAGGCTAGTGTAACGATGCCGAAGCCGGACAGACCCGATTCGCTCTTGCCGGCGGCCGCAGCAATGCCGACGCCGAGGGAAAGAACCAAAGGAACCGTCACGGGTCCCGTCGTTACTGCACCGGCGTCCCAGGCCAGCCCCAGGGTAACGCGAAGGTCCGGATCGTTGGCGAAGTAGATCGTCATGGCCAATACCGGTACTAACGCGAGATAGATGAGCGGCTTCAAACTCCAGCCGTAGAGGAAGCGGACGGTGCCGAGCACTGCCGCCATACCGACGCTGGCGCCCACCACCAGCACCAGCGAGTCGGCCCAGTCGTTGAGCAGGGCATACAGATACGGCGCGCGCTCTACCGAGATGTTCTGCCCCGCTGCCTGCAGGGCGCCGATCGCCGGCTCGGCGAAGGTGACGCCGATACCCAGGAGCAGCGTGATAAACAGGACCACGGGCAACGGCGACTTGCGCGGCAGGGTGCTGCCGATGAGCTCTCCGAATGGCATCAGGCCACGGGCGAGTCCCTCCATGAAGATCATGAGACCGAAGATCACGGCTAACAGGCCGCCGGTGATCAGCATCGAATCCTCCACGACCTGCCTCAGGATCAGCAGCTGGAACAGGGCCAGGTACAGGGCCAGTGGCACTACCGCCTTCAACTGATCCATGAATCGGGCAGAGACATAAGGCTGTATCAGCCGGAGCACCTCGGTGGCTGTGAACCGCACCGGCTCCCTCTTCATCGGGATCGGTTTGCCGTCGGCATCTAACTCCGGCAACTTCGTGAGAAGATTGGCACTGATCTCGTTTTTATGGGCGCGGTTCGCGCTCAAGAAGTTTGAGAATGAGATCTGAAACATTTGTGTCCCCGCAGTTTGGTCTTACAATCGGCGGTTGCC
>CAYWYT010000497.1:0-1829 GCA_964462665.1 uncultured Woeseiaceae bacterium
TGAAGATATTCGAGAGTGTTTCCATACCAATGATCCGGTCTCCCTCCGATAGTTTCATACCGTTCACTCCGGCAGCCATCAATCCCATAACTCGAACATCTTCATCCTGGAATCGAATCGCCATCCCCTGGTTGGTAGCCAGAAAGAAATCCTTGGTGCCATCACTCAGCCTGATGGAGACTAAACGATCTTTGTCATTTACCTTCACGAGAGTGAACAACTGAGCAGAAGGTCCAGGTAATTCACTGATCTCGCTTTTTTTCAGCATACTTTGCTCAGTGACAGTAATCACATGCCAATTTTCGCCTCGATCCTTTTTGGGAGGTAATCCGAACACGGAACCCAATTTAACATCCTTGCCAAACGGCGTCAGATTCGAAAAATGGGTGCCTTGGCTGGGTTTGGATGCCTCAGGTACTGAATGGACAGGAATAGCTGCCGCATCCCCCTGTTCGGAAACCAGGAACAGAGTATCCCGGGTATTGACCCGTACTAACCAGTTAGGCACATCCCAACCACTTGGACGGGGAGGATCATCTCCCTGTGATCGCGCAACCAATCCATCTCGGTTGATCATCACCCAAACATTTTCAGATGGTGTCAGATGAGTGAGCTGCATCGGGGCTGCTTCTAAGCCTCCTTCCACCAGGGCGATCTGGGTTCTTCGGGAATCGTTGAACTCTTCTTTGATCTCCTGGAGTGATGTGGCAATAGCTTCCCGCATCTTTTTAGGAGATTTTAACAACGTGGAAAGTTCCTTTATTTGCTTCTGAACAGCTTTATATTCATCCTCGATCTTCTTCCGCTCCAATCCGGCCAAACGGCGCAGCGGCATATCCAGTATCGCCTGGGCTTGAATATCGGTCAATGAGAAGTCCCGTATCAGGTTATTTTTTGCAGTCTGAGCAGAACGAGAATTACGGATCGTATCTATCACAGCGTCCAGATTGTCCAACGCTTTTGTTAAACCTGCCAGTACATGTTCCCGGGCTTGAGCTTTTTCAAGATTAAACTGGCTGCGCCGTTTTATGATATCCAGTCGATGTTCCAGATATACCAGCAGTGCTTCTTTCAAGTTCAGCAGTTTTGGTTCATCGTCCACCAATGCAAGAATGATAATACTGAAAGTATTTTCCAGTGTAGAGCGCTTAAATAACGCTTCAAGAACCTCTTCAGGTTGGGCCGATTTCACCAATTCGATCACAATCCGCATACCCTGCCGGTCAGATTCATCCCTCAGATCAGCAATGCCCTCCAACTCCTCATCCCGGACAAGCTTTGCGATCCGTTCCAGGACAGTGACTTTCTTGGTCATATACGGGATCTCAGTGATTACGATTCGGTGTTTGCCGCGGGACATCTCCTCCACAGTAGCTTTAGCTCGCACGCGGATCTTACCCCTGCCAGAACCGTAAGCGCTTTTTAAACCGCTTCGTCGTTTGTCTTCGATGATGACTCCACCGGTTGGAAAGTCAGGACCCTGGATAAATTTCGTCAATTCTTCAACGGTGATCTTTTCCATTGATTTCCAGTTCTGCAGCATATAGTCGAGTTCATCGAGAAGTTCGATAAAGTTGGGGTATGTGCGCTCGTTGAAAACAATAAAACCGGTATCAACCGCGTAATCACGACCGGCCAGCTTCACATCAACGGTATTGGTATGACCACCAATCCTGCTGTCGGCTTCGAACACCGTCACCTCGTGGTGCTTGCCAAGGTGATAAGCAGCCACATTGCCGGCGATGCCGGTTCCTACCACGGCGATTCTCATTGATCTGCCCCGTGAACCTGTTTAAAAACTACCATTGTTGAGGTACCTCTCGAATTTT
>CAYWYT010000498.1:0-1825 GCA_964462665.1 uncultured Woeseiaceae bacterium
CGGCCGTTTCCGAGCTGCAAGCACTGCCAAACAGTACTGTGAATAGAGCAAGCAGTTGCGTTCGCTTGTTCATGTTTTTTGTCCTTTCATTTGCTCGATCAACAGATCGATCTGTGTAGTTATTAGTTGGTCTGTTTGAACACCCTGTTTTTCAAACAACAAGCGAAAGATCACCGAGAACACGACCGGCATTATGAACAACAGCGGTTGTTCGGTAACAGGAGTTCGCTGGAACTCTCCACCCTGAATACCTTTTTCAATAAGCGCTTCAATCGCAGCTATACCGCGCGAGACAACGTTGTCCCAATAGAACTGCAGTAAGTCTGGATGTTTTGGTCCTTCTGCAACCAGCAGTCGAACGATCATCCCAATCGGCGAGCCGGGAATCGATCGAGCGAAATCGAGAAACGGTCCACGCAGGAATTCTTCAGCTGTCAGGTCGCCTTGCTCGATGTTGACTACAAGCGCGTCTAATTTCGGAATTACAAAGCTTTTCACGACCGATTTGAACAACTCTTCCTTGGTCTTGAAATAGAGATACAGGAGGCCCTTGCTAACGCCAGCCCGTTTGGCGACTTCCTCAACGCGTGTGCCGGCATAGCCCTTTTCGACGAATGTCGCGAAGGCGGCCGCGGTGATCTCCTGCGGCCGCTCTTCCTTGCGCCGCTGATAGCGGGGTTCTGTCATCGAAAATGCTCGTTACTGACTAACAAGTCAGTAACTATACTTAATGACCTGGCAGTCAGCAAGGGAATTTCTCGCCATTTCGTTCATAATGCGGCGCATGTTCACTTACATTGACCCCACCGTACGCGAGCGCCTGATTGATGCCGGCAAACTGGTCCGCATTGATCGCGACGGAGTACCCGTGGCTGCAGATGCGGCAAGCGGTTCGGCGACGATCAGTATTCTCGGCCCGATTCCGCTGCCATTGGCATTCGGCGACAAGCGCTACGATGCGCAGTGGTATGCCTGCGTGCGCAATACCGAGCTGGCCAAGATCGAGGAAATCGCGGAGCATTTGCGTGCCGAAAAAGCGCAGGAATCGTTCGCTACTCTCGCGTCCTCAATGGCCGTCAACAGCGTTTTGATTATTGGTGATACTGAGAAGTGGACGGATCCTCTGGTGCGGGTGCATTCAAGCTGTCTTACAGGTGATGTTTTCGGATCGGAGCGTTGTGAATGTGGGCCACAATTACATTCTGCAGTTGAGCTGATTGATGCCGACTCGCAAGGCGGCATGGTTATCTATATGTCAGGTCATGAAGGCCGCGGCATCGGACTGTGGGCCAAAGCAGCAACCTATCTGCTGCAGGACGGCGGGGAAGATACTTACGAAGCGAACCGATCGTTGGGCTTGCCAGACGATTCACGCGACTTTAGTGATGCAGCAACGCTGCTCAAGTATTTTCGCGGTGAAGGTCCATCGCGTTTACTAACGAATAATCCGAAAAAGATCGCTGATCTTTCTGCCGAAGGAATTTCCGATATCACCCCGGTCAAACACGTGTTCGGCGTAACGGAATCCAACAAGCGTTACCTGTCAGCGAAGCGCGACTGGGGTCATGAACTGGCCGACGACGATATCAAATAGATATGGGAGCGGCTGACTTGTGGGATCGGCTTTAGCCGCGACGCTCCTGCAGCTCTTGTTCAACCTTGGCGACAGTCTGGCGGTCAAGTCGGTAGAAAAGAATCGAAATCGCCCCAAGTACAGCCAATATCGCCGGCAGAATGCTGAACAAGAATCGAATGCCAGCCATAGCGGATTCAGACTGGACTTCGTTTGCAACGAATCCGAAATACGAAAGCAAAATACCCGCGA
>CAYWYT010000499.1:0-1818 GCA_964462665.1 uncultured Woeseiaceae bacterium
ACATAGCGACGATTCTGGATTCACCTATGCCAGAATCTGCAGAGAAGCTTTGGGTAGTCTGGAACGACAACAATCTACAGCTCGGCGACAGCACCGCAGCAAAGGACAACATCATAATGGCAATCGAGAAATGCAGAGTGGATACCCTGGCCGTGTTACAGGCGCTCGACTAATGCACACGAAAATACTCATGATCAGCAGCGCGGCGTTGATGGCCGTGATGGGCCTTGGCATGTCGTTTATGCCGCAGGAGGTCCTCGGCATGCACGGCAGTGTTCCGGACAACGCCACCGTACTATTGGTGCAAATGGCGGGCGCGGTCTATCTCGGCTTTGCAATGCTCAATTGGATGGCACGTGGGATATTAATCGGCGGTATCTACGCGCGACCGGTCGCGTTGGGTAATTTCCTGCATTTTTTAATGGTGGCAATTACTTTGACCAAAGCGGCGGCCGCATTCGCTGTCGTACCCTTAGCGATAAGTGCCGCCGTGTTTTCGGTTTTCGCGATGTGGTTTGGCCTGGTCTTGTTCAAGCCTCCGCTAACACGCAACTAAGGTACTAACTCCAGGTCGACAATAACTGGGTCATGATCCGAGGTCCGATAAGGGATTGTGGCGTCGAAAAGGGCAGTGTCGCGACCGAACTCAGTGTTGTAGTCGAGTGCGATGGGTTCATCGGAGTTGATATGCCAGTCGATTGTTTCGCTGACTTGTAGCACGAGCGATGCGCTGGCAAACGCATGGTCAAGTGCGCCGGACTCACCGGCGAATACGGACGACCAGGTATCGCCGCCGACTGCTGCCTCCATCAAATTCGTATAACCGGCATTCTTGAGTGCGCTCAATGGGTCCTCAAAAACAAACGCGTTGAAATCGCCAATGACAAGATAGTCGGAATCGCCACTGCCAGTCGGATCTGTAGCGATCCAGTCTGCAAGTGCACTCGCTGCCTGCGTACGAGTCGCATTGCAATTGCCTTGCCCGTCATTGCGGTTCGGGTCTCCGCCGTCGGCGCAGGAAGAACCTTTCGACTTGAGGTGATTAACGACAACAGAGAATACGGCGCCGTTTGATAGCTGCACAAATGATTGCGCGATAGATGGGCGATTCCGCGTTTCATCAAAGCGAACATCAATTCTCGAGTCCAGAACTACGGCATCTCCACGCAAGCTAACCGTCGCAGTCTTGTACAAGAAAGCGGTAGTGATTACATCGGTACCGACTGTGCCAGTATCGACAAAAGCATAGGTGTCACCACTCACAAGATTTAGGCGAGCAACAAGCATCTGTAGAGCGATACCGGCGTTATTCTCGATTTCCATCAAGCCGACAATGTCCGCGTCGATCACATTCAATGCCGTAACCAACTTGGCAATTTGGCGCTCCAGTTCTTCGGCAGAATCCGCGCCGCGACACCCGGCGTCGTGAGATGGGCCACAATTATCCTGACCGTCATCAATAGTCGAAAAGAAATTTAGAGTATTGAAACCGACGACGCGCAGTGTTCCCGTAGAATTTGCCGCACCCGGTCGTGGGTTTGCCGATTCGAACCACGGGTCGACGGTCGGCACCAGGCGAAAACCTTCTGTGCCCGAAGCGCCGCTACCGCGAGCGTAGCGCAAATTGCCGGTAAGTCCGGTAGCCGTGTCGCCACTACGAATTGAATAGTCGGGAGCCGTGCCGGCGTTCAGGTATCGAATCGGGTCGACATTCTGTTCGACGCGACCATCATCAAGAAGGATCGAGCGGGCAGCGAAATCGGCCTGATGAGCGGCGTATCCGGCAGCATTCGGTGGGTTTTGATTCGTGTAAGCGTA
>CAYWYT010000500.1:0-1816 GCA_964462665.1 uncultured Woeseiaceae bacterium
TCGTCAGTTACTACCATGACTTTCGCACCTCGCCGACCGGCAAACATGTCGTGAAGATTTGCGAAGCGGAAGCCTGCCAGGCAATGGGCAGTCGCGACTTGTCCGAGCATGCAAAAAAATCGCTGGGCCTCGACATGCACGAGAGCAACGACAACGTAACGTTGGAACCGATTTACTGTCTCGGCAATTGCGCGTGCTCTCCTGCGATTATGGTCGACGGAAAAACATTCGGTCGCGTCAGCGCAAAGCGCTTTGACGAGATCGTCGCAGCGATGGATGGCAGCAACTTATGAGAACCCGCATATATGTGCCGCGCGAGACCGCAGCAATTTCCGTTGGCGCCGATGACGTTGCAATCACGATTGCCCGTTATGCCAAAGAAAACGACGCGGAGATCGAATTGATTCGCAACGGTTCCTGGGGAGCCACTTGGTTGGAGCCACTGGTTGAAGTCGTTGTCGACGATAAGCGTATTGCCTACGGCAATGTCGAAGCGGCGGATGTAGCAGGTCTTTTTGAAGCGGGCCTGCTAACAGGCGGCGAACACTCCAAACGAGTCGGTCCTGTTGACGAAATTCCCTATCTGGTTAATCAGGACCGTTGGACCTTTTGGCGCTGCGGTCTGATCAATCCTCTGTCAGTCGATGATTTCCGTGCGCATCAGGGATTTAACGGCATCAGCAAAGCACTCGAGATGGGATCACAAGCGGTGATCGATACCATCAAGACCTCGGGTCTGCGTGGTCGCGGCGGTGCAGGCTTTCCGGCTGGCATCAAGTGGCAAACGGTTGCTGACACGCAAGGCGAACAGAAATACATTGCCTGCAATGCCGACGAGGGCGACAGCGGAACATTCTCCGATCGCATCATGATGGAAAGTGATCCGCTGGGCCTGGTCGAGGGCATGATGATCGCGGGATTCGCGGTTGGTGCCGACAAGGGTTACATCTACTTAAGATCAGAATACCCACTAACGTACTCGATCCTGAATCGCGCCATCGTCGCAGCTCGCGAGGCGGGCTGGCTCGGCAAGGATATCCAGGGCAGCGGTTTCGATTTCGACATCGACCTGCACCTCGGTGCCGGCAGTTACGTGTGCGGCGAAGAAACCGCCATGCTCGAGAGCCTCGAAGGCAAACCCGGCGTGATTCGCTACAAGCCGCCCTTGCCTGCTATCGAAGGGCTGTTCGGTAAACCTACTGTTGTGAACAACGTGGTTACGCTTTCATCCGTTGCCAATATCGTCAATCTTGGCGGCGAAAAATACGCGTCATACGGCGTTAACCGTTCGACCGGCACATTGGCCTTCCAACTCGCCGGCAACATCAAGCGCGGCGGACTGGTCGAGAAAGCATTTGGGCTGACGCTGCTGGAGTTAATCGAAGATTGGGGCGGTGGCACCGCCAGCGGGCGGCCGATCAAAGCGGTCCAGGTTGGCGGCCCATTGGGCGCTTACATACCAGCTGATCAGCTCGATACACCGCTCGATTACGAGGCATTTCTCGGCATCGGAGCCATGATTGGGCACGGCGGCATCGTTGTATTTGACGATACGGCCGATATGGCCCAGCAGGCACGCTTTGCGATGGAATTCTGCGCCATTGAGTCCTGCGGCAAATGCACGCCTTGCAGGATTGGTTCTGTGCGCGGCGTTGAGGTGATTGATCGCATGATCGCGGATGACAATCGCGATAAAAATTACGAGTTACTGGTGGAGTTGTGCGACACGATGGAGGATGCATCGTTATGTGCAATGGGCGGAATGACGCCATATCCAGTTAGAAGTGTTCTAAAATATTTTGCTGAGGACTTTGCT
>CAYWYT010000501.1:0-1809 GCA_964462665.1 uncultured Woeseiaceae bacterium
CGATAAATCCAGGCGTCGACTGCGCCTGTACCGGAACTTTGTCCCAGGACTCGGCGAGTTTCGATATCGCCTGCCGTACGGCGGGTGAAGTGAGCGCGCCAGAGACGACTTCAACCAGTCGCATCAGTGGTACTGGGTTGAAAAAGTGCATGCCGACCATTCGTTGTGGTTTCAGCAAATCTCTGGCGAGCGCGCTTATCGATATCGATGAAGTGTTGGTCGCCAGGATGCAGTTATCACTGACGACTGATTCGAGTAACTGGAACGGCTTACGCTTGATCTCGATGTCTTCGACGACAGCCTCGATAACCAGCGAAACTGAAGCGGCTTCTTCGAGGTTCCCGATTGTTTTAATTCGATCAAGGGTCTCGGCTGCCGTGGCCGGATCAAGCTTTTCTTTCTCAATCAGTGTGTCGAAAGTTATGCGGAGCCTGATCAGTGCATCTGCGGCAGCGTTCGGGGCGACGTCGTAGAGCAGCACCGGATGGCCGGCGAGGGCGGCGACCTGGGCGATACCAATACCCATGATGCCTGCACCGACAATCAGCACCGGTGCAGATCTGTTAACTGCTGTCATTGGGGAATCCAGTTTGCCGGGCGCTTGTCGAGAAACGCAGCGAAACCTTCGCGAGCTTCATCGCTGCCGCGCACGCGACTGATGGTCTGGGCGGATAGCTCGCGAACTTCTGAAGTCACTGGCCCCACTTCAAGTTTCTCAAAAAATGATTTTATCTCAGCTTGCGACTGCGGGCCACCGGCGAGTATCTCCTGCACACAGGTATCGACCGCTGTATCCAGTTCATCAATGCCCGAGACCTGATGAACAAGCCCGAGGGCCTGGGCTTCGGTAACGCGTATGCGCGTCATCGTCAGGGCCAGTCGGCGCGCATGGCGCTTGCCGACCGCATTGATCAAATAGGGTCCAATCACGGCAGGCAGTATTCCAAATTTTGCCTCGCTGATGGCGAAACTCGCATTATCGGCGGCGATGGCAATATCACAGGCACAGGCCAGACCCACGCCACCACCAAGTGCCGCACCCTGAATGCGCGCCAATGTCGGCTTGGGGCAGGAATCGATCCGGCCTAACATCGCGGCAAAGCGTCGTGCATCGGCCAGGTTCCATTCGCGTGACTCCTGACTGGCGCGGTGCATCCATTTTAAATCAGCGCCGGCACTGAAATGCTTGCCGGTGCCCGCTAGCACGATAACGCGAACGCTGTCATCGTTGATCAGTTGTTCGAAGGCCAAACCGAGTTCTTCGATCATCGCTTCATCAAAGGCATTGAAGACATCGGGGCGCGACATGGTTATTTGCATCACGCCGTTGCTGCGCAGGCCAAGTTCGAGGGTTTGGAATTCAGTCATCGGTTATTCTCCAGAATCAAGCGTACGCCTCAATGCCGATTATCCTTGTTGATTTTGCAGCAATGCAGGGGTGCCGGTATGCACCCGATAGTAAACCGGAAGCGATGGTAATGTCGATGCGTTGCGGGTATTGCCTGCCCTGGTATCGCCCGCCCGGAGACCGTTAGTTGAAGCGGATATACTCGAAGTTCGCCGCCTGCAACTGGTACTTGCCTTTGCGATCGATTGAAGATGAAATGGGCACTATTTGCTGTCCGTTACTAGCAGTGCAGGGCATTGACGATGAATATGATACTCTTCGGCAGGTTCGCGGCATTGCGCAGCGGCCGCAACAGACTGAAGTAGTCGAATTGATCGAGTGTCGCCATTCGCCACATCGCGATCAACCGGGGCGATTGATTGATAGTGTGAGGCAATTTATGGCGCTAAACCGGGCCGACC
>CAYWYT010000502.1:0-1808 GCA_964462665.1 uncultured Woeseiaceae bacterium
TGGATAAGGCCGATCAAGAAATTCAAGAATCGCTGGCCAATGGTTTGTGGATCCGCTTCGCACGGCATGACCTGCTAAAGGTAGCGGCAATCCGCGGCGATGCGCAGCTCGCCAGCGAATACCTGGCCGCAGCCATTGATGCCAATATCGCGCCGCAGTCTGGCGAGCTTGAACACTATGTTTTTTATGACAGCGTTCGTGAGCACCCGGATTTTCAGGCCCAGCTGACACGTGCCAAGGCCCGTGAGGCCGAAATCAGGGCACAGTTGACGGCGGAAAAACTTTAACTGGGTTTCTGTTCGTGGAAAAACTTGCGGCAAGGGAACCGCACTGCTTGTGCCGTGCGTGCGCTTAGCGCTGCCAGTGGCGGCATCGAGTAAGTGCCCGCGTAATCATGAGCCAGCTAGTCTCGCAGAATTTCCGGTAACGGCGTCAGTTCCGGCAGTGGCAGCGGCAAAGGCTCTCGCGGAATCAGTTCATCTCTCGTTGCAGCCTGATAAGCCAACGTTGCAAGGAATGCGGCTGAGACCATCAGGTCCTTTGGCAAAACATGATCGACCGTATCGACATTGGAATGGTGCGTGTGCGACCAGTAATCGAGCTGATCCTGCAACAGATCAAATGATGGCAAACCGACGGCGTCAAATGCCATATGGTCGGTTCCCCAGTCATTGCGCGGCACGACTGTAGAAATGCCGTTTTCCTTGAATGGCTGGATCAGGCTCTCGAAAATAGGCCGCACCATGTCGTTCTCCTGCGTCAATATGCCCCGCGTCCTGCCGGAACCGGTGTCAATATTGAAATAGACCGAGAAGGTTTCGTGCCCGGGTTTAAGCTGCATGGAAACCGGGTCGCCCAGGTGCTGTCGGACGTAAGCACGCGATCCGAAGTGACCCTGCTCCTCGCCATCCCAGAGTCCCAGGCGAACTGTTCGGTCAAGTTTCAGGTCTAGCACCTGCAAGATTCGCATCGCTTCCATTACAACGGCACATCCTGTGGCATTGTCCGTAGCGCCGGTCCCTGAATGCCACGAGTCGAGGTGCGCCCCCATCATGACAATCTCCCGACGCTTGCTATTACCTGGTATCTCGGCGACAACATTAATGCCCGCGGCCTCATTCTCCGGGAATGAAGCCTCGACGGCCACTCGAAGAACAACGGGTACCTCGCGTTCCAGGAGCCGCACGAGTCTGTTGTAGTGTTCTGGCATCAGCTGCACTGCTGGCGGAGGGACCGGTGCAGCGCTTCTAAACGAGCCGAAATTCTCGGCAAAAATGACGCCACCATTACCTTCCGTATTTGTCATTATTACCGCTGCGACCTGCTCAGAAATAAGAAACTCGATTAGCCGGTCCATCAGATCCATTTTCCGATGCGAATAATCCTGCTGTATTTCCTCGGGTACGATTTCGGACAAGAGTGTTCGGTCCACAGATTTAGTTGGTCGTTGCAATTGCGGCCATGCTCGAACATCGCTCAGCGAAGGATCGCGAGCCGACTGCATGTCCACAAGATCCGCCTCGCTCCAGCGTTGAATCTCCGGCTCAGACGGAAGTTCGAACGGACGCTTGCCTGCTAGCAAAACTATCATTCCGCCGAGCTGTCCCCGGTATCGACTCTTATACGATTCAATTTGCTCGGCGAGTTTTATGAGGTCGTATTGTCCGGGGTCGTTGGAGTCTTCCCATAACGGCGCGTAAACAACGTCAGCGGTTACCGGACCGTCGGTACCTGAACTCCAGGCGAGCGGAACACCAATAAGTGTTGTGGATTGCGGTTCCAGCATCTGGACAGAAATAGAGGACCAG
>CAYWYT010000503.1:0-1796 GCA_964462665.1 uncultured Woeseiaceae bacterium
GGCCGATCGGCAGATAGGTCATGCTGCCGTTGATAACGGCCAGGTCACCAACGAGTAGAGGCGCCGACAGAGTTCCGGAAAGCGCTATGTCAGCACGAATCTCACCGCTGGTCGCATCCATCAATGGCGAAAGTGCGCCCAAAACTGCCATATTTGACAGGTCCAGATCCAACATGCCGTTGACGCTGCTGTTGCTGCCCTGCGCAAGGTCAGGAATCGACATTTGCGCCGCAATATGGCCAAACCCGGGCATCGTTAGCTCAGCGTTTCCGGACAGCAGTTGTCCATCGATTACATCGAAAGACAGCACGCCAGTGTCGGTCTCAATCGCGATGTCCGGGTAGTCGATGCCGACGACTGTGCCGGCCGACATCGTGATTTCGGCATTACCCTTGGTCGCGGATTCTTCACTTTGCGACCATGCAAAATTGCCGCTCACAAGCTGGTCGAACTGGAGTCCTGTCTCGACAAGGCCGTTGATAAGGTTTACGGGTACATCGGTCAGGTCTGCAGCAATCTGCAAGTATTTGTCAGCCGACCAGTCCACCTCTGCACAAAGCCGCATGCCGGAGCTCGCTGCGACGCAGCTGCGATCCATCGTTACTGCATTTGCGGACAATGACATCGCGGTTGGCTCAGACAACTCGGCCAGCGGCTCTTCTTCCAACGCGAGGTTCAATTCTCGCAGCTCGCCCTGCCAACTGCTGGGATGCTGCAGGTCGTCGAGCTTGCCGGCAGCAAACAGTTGGAGCTCAGCATTACCGTGCGCCGCTGCAAGCCGCAGGCTTTGCTCCGAGGCGTCGGCGAGTAGACCGACAGTGATGTCCTCAAAAATAGTGCCTTGAATATCGAGTTGCTCAGCCTTGATTTCAGCATTGACGATGCCGTCGTCGCCAGATTGGTCGACGATCTCGATTCCGGTCGCTTGTATTGGGCCAAAACCGAACGCCGGGCTGCTGGCATCGATGCGCAGCGACGGTTGCTCGGCGTGTAAGGACACCCGTCCCGTGGCTGCGAATGTGCCGGCGGCTTCACCGAGGTACATAGAGGCGTCTTCTACGGCGACATCAAACTTGAGTCCGGATCGGTCAAACGGGTCTCCGTCCAGCTCGATACGCGTGTCGCCATGCAATATTTTGAGGTCGGACGCCGTGAAGTGATCCTCTGTGAGCTCGATCTGGCCGTTTGCTGACAGCGGTCCGCCGAGGAAATCGGCGTCGATGTCAGACAACTGCAGGTCCAGTAGAAAAGGCACCATTTGGCCGTCTGCGTCGACCCTGCCAGTTATATTCTTTGGCCAGTCGTCGGCGATCGAATCGAGCTCGATACTCGACATTTCGAGACCGGCGGACCACGGTTGCTGATCGCGCCAGTTGAATGCCGCGTACCCTGATACCTTACCGCCGAGTACCTCGCTATCAATAATCGCGGCTTCAACGTGATGCCTGTCTCCATTTCCATCGAGACGCAACCGTCCTAACGGCATCGTTGCCGTACCGACCTCGATATCGCCAATGATGCGCCAGTCGTCGACGGTTCCGTCGACAGACATATTTCCTGATTTGCTGGAGATCGTCGGCTCGTCTCCGAGCAGAGGCCACTTCGCATTTTCCCAACGTACTGCACCGGCTACAACGGATGTGAGCAAATCAACATTCGCGTCCACTTGTACCGACATATCTGTATCACCGGCGTTGAGGTAAGAGTCGCTGATCGCCAAATGATCTTTGTCCAGCAGCAACGACAACTCGCCATGAATCGGATGCTCGGCAGGCCAATCCTCGAGCAGGACGTTT
>CAYWYT010000504.1:0-1796 GCA_964462665.1 uncultured Woeseiaceae bacterium
GGCTTCTGCCGCCTGCTGCTCGTAGAGTCTCTGTGCCAGTCCACCCGAAGCCTCTGCCAATGCGGCAGTCTTGGCTTCGATTTGCTCTTTGTCATCGCCGTCCAGCGCAGACTTGAGATCCGCTACTGCATTTTCGATCTGCAGACGTTCCTCACTGCTGGCTTTCTCACCCAGGTCGGTCAAAGTCTTTTCCGAAGCATGGATCAAACCATCAGCCTGATTGCGCACATCGACCAGCTCGCGGAATTTTCGATCTTCTTCCGCATGACTCTCTGCATCAGAGACCATCGCTTCGACCTCGTCATCCGACAGACCGCTAGACGCCTTGATCACGATCGTCTGACTCTTGCCTGTCGCCTTATCTTTGGCCGACACATTCAGGATTCCGTTTGCATCGATATCGAAGACAACTTCAATCTGCGGCATGCCGCGTGCTGCAGGCGGGATATCCGCCAGGTCAAAGCGACCCAGTGATTTGTTGTCAGCCGAACGTTCGCGCTCGCCCTGCAACACGTGAATCGTAACTGCCGTCTGATTGTCATCGGCCGTCGAAAACACCTGCTCCGCATTTGCCGGAATAGTTGTGTTCTTGTCGATCAACTTCGTCATCACGGAGCCTTGCGTCTCAATACCCAATGACAGCGGCGTAACGTCGAGCAGCAATACATCCTTAACGTCACCTGCAAGTACGCCACCCTGGATAGCGGCACCCAGTGCAACTGCCTCATCTGGATTCACATCCTTACGTGGCTCCTTGCCAAAGAAGTTTTGTACCTCTTCCTGAACCTTGGGCATACGTGTCTGGCCGCCGACGAGAATGACATCGTCAATCTCATTGACCTTTAAACCTGCATCCTTCAGCGCGACCTTGCAAGGCGCGATCGTGCGATCGACCAATGTTTCAACCAGCGACTCCAACTTGGCGCGAGTCAACTTGATAATAAGGTGCTTCGGCCCACTGGCATCGGCGGTGATGTACGGCAGATTAACTTCGGTCTGCTGCTGCGTTGAAAGCTCGATCTTGGCCTTCTCTCCAGCTTCCTTGAGGCGCTGCATCGCAAGCGGATCAGCAGTAATGTCGACACCACTCTCACGTTGAAACTCTGCTGCCAGATACTCGATGACGCGCATGTCAAAGTCTTCGCCACCCAGGAACGTATCGCCATTGGTTGCCAAAACTTCGAACTGATGCTCGCCGTCAACTTCAGCGATTTCAATAATCGACACGTCGAATGTGCCACCACCCAAATCGAAGACCGCGATTTTCTTATCGCCGCGCTTCTTGTCCATACCGTAGGCCAAAGCGGCCGCGGTAGGCTCGTTGATGATGCGCTTCACTTCAAGGCCTGCGATCTTGCCTGCATCCTTGGTAGCCTGGCGTTGAGAATCATTGAAGTAAGCCGGTACCGTAACGACGGCGCCCGTAACTTCTTCGCCGAGGTAATCCTCTGCGGTCTTCTTCATCTTCATTAATACGCGCGCTGATATCTCAGGTGGCGCCATCGACTTACCGTTGACTTCCACCCATGCGTCGCCGTTGTCAGCTTTCACAATCTTGTACGGCACCATCTTCATGTCGCGCTGCACCACGTCATCTTCAAAACGGCGGCCGATCAGTCGTTTCACTGCAGACAACGTATTGGTCGGATTGGTGACGCCCTGGCGCTTGGCCGACTGGCCTACCAGAACCTGATCATCCTTGCTAAACGCGACGATTGAAGGCGTCGTACGATCACCCTCACTATTTTCAATAACCTTCGGCGAATCACCTTCCATCACTGCTACGCAGGAGTTGG
>CAYWYT010000505.1:0-1795 GCA_964462665.1 uncultured Woeseiaceae bacterium
TTGGGAGGGTTCGCATCAACTTGAACGCAATAGGTAGTATCTGGCATATCGGGAATGATGAAATTTCCGTTAGCATCGGTATAGGCCAACGCTGATAAGGCCACGTCACCCACCGGACAACCAAAATTGTAGAGACGAACCTGTACGCCAGCGATGCCTGGTTCAGAAGGATCGTAGATGCCATCCGCACCGTATCCACCACCAAGGAAAGCGATACATCCAGGAGGTGTTGAGGTGGGGATGCCGTATGGAACAGCACATTCATCATGCCATACCTTACCGCTGATGGAGGAGTCACCCAGGGGGGAGAGCATATAGCGGAAGTTGACATTTTCCAAAATATCCCCCGGTCCAAAAGATACGTCGATATATTCTGGATAAAGGGTTTGTTGGATAGGAGAGGTATCGATGCAGTAATCACCTGGTTCAATTTCCATGATTTCGTAAAAACCAACCGGGTTGGTTGACATGGTTGTTGCAATAATTGCCCCACCAGGACAGGAGCCTTCCTTCAACTCCATGATTACACCGGTAACGCCGCCAGACTCTTCAATTGGATCCCTGAAATCATTTCGATTATTATCCATGTAGGTCCAACCGCGCAGGATGCCTTTATCATACAAATTTTCAAAAGCACCCCGATCGCACCAGGCTCCTTGAGGTCTCGTGGTGTTATTTTGATCATAGGAGATGCACAGATCGGGCACACCGCTGTCCAGAGCCGGGCTGCCATAAATAAGAGGATGGCTGGGCGCTATGCCGCCGTGGAATCCCAGCGGCTCAATCATGGCAGTCACGTTAAGGATTTCATGGCTCCCAGTCAAGGCACAGGTACTATCACTGGTCAGATTGTAATCCAATGAATCAGGCGTGATCCCGGCGCAATCGCCGCCGGTATTATTTGATAAGATCGAACTTCGAAGTTTGATCTCGTTCCCAGCGTCGATCCGGATGCCTTCTGGATTGTTGTCAGCCACGGTGATGAAACGTAGATCAAAATTGCCGCTGTTGTAGATTCCTGCACCAGCGCCGGCGGTGTTGCCGCTGATGGTGACGTTAGACATCAATAAACCGCCCGTGGGATAAGCAGGGTTAGAGTCGTAATTATTGACGGCTCCACCATTTCCAAATGCATGATTTGCTGTCAGTCCACTTTCATAAAAATGGACCATGCTGTGATCGTTGTAAATTCCGCCTCCGAGGCTAGCCGTATTTTGGGTTACCCAAACATTGGAGAAAATGGCGGAGCTTTCCCAGCTAAATATCCCGCCCCCACTGCCGGCAGCAGCGTTATCTTCAAATACCAGGTTGTCCCCGGTCACATTTCCATGAGACCAGATGCCTCCTCCATTAAGACCAGCCACATTCAAATCGAGGTTGCTGTCATTGAGTTCGAGATCGGATCCGATACCATTCCAGATTGCACCTCCGTGGGTGTCCGCTAAGTTACCGGTGAAAGAGCCACCTTCAATGCTCAGAGTTGCGCCGTCATAATTATAGACAGCACCGCCGAAGCCAGCTGTATTCTCTAAAAAATGGCCATTATCGATTGTCAGGTTGCTTGTATTGAAGATGCAGCCTCCCATGGCATCTCCCATACCTCCAGGCGGAATCGAGACGTTATTGTAGTTGCAGGTGAAATTATTCAAGGTGAGGTCACCTTCATTGACCAATCCTCCCCCGTAGATGGCGTCACCATCGGCCAGCCAGATACCTTCAAATGTTGCTGTGACACCGTTATGAACATGAAATGCCCGTTCAATGTTGCCGTTAATCGAAGGCGCTCCAGTCCCAA
>CAYWYT010000506.1:0-1794 GCA_964462665.1 uncultured Woeseiaceae bacterium
CGATAAATCCAGGCGTCGACTGCGCCTGTACCGGAACTTTGTCCCAGGACTCGGCAAGTTCCGATATCGCCTGCCGTACGGCGGGTGAAGTGAGCGCGCCTGAGACGACTTCAACCAGTCGCATCAGTGGTACCGGGTTGAAAAAGTGCATGCCGACCATTCGTTGTGGTTTCAGCAAATCCCTGGCAAGCGCGCTTATCGATATCGATGAAGTGTTAGTCGCCAGGATGCAGTCATCGCTGACGATTGATTCGAGTAACTGGAACAGCTTACGCTTGACCTCGATATCTTCGACGACAGCCTCGATAACTAGCGAAACTAAAGCGGCTTCTTCGAGGTTCCCGATTGCTTTAATTCGATCAAGGGCCTCGGCTGCAGTGGCCGGATCAAACTTTCCTTTCTCAATCAGCGTGTCGAAAGTCTGGCGGAGCCTGATAAGCGCATCTGCGGCAGCATTCGGGGCGACATCGTAGAGCAGCACCGTATGGCCGGCGAGGGTGGCGACCTGGGTGATACCAAGACCCATGATGCCTGCACCGACAATCAGCACCGGTGCAGAGCTGTTAACTGCTGTCATTGAGGAATCCAGTCTGCCGGGCGCTTGTCGAGAAACGCAGCGAAACCTTCGCGGGCTTCATCGCTACCGCGTACGCGACTGATGGTCTGGGCGGATAGCTCGCGAACGTCTGCAGTCACTGGCCCCACTTCGAGTTGCTCAAAAAATGATTTTATTTCAGCTTGCGACTGCGGACCGCCGGCGAGTAATTCCTGCACACAGGTATCGACCGCTGTATCCAGTTCATCAATGCCCGAGAGCTGGTGAACAAGCCCCAGGGCCTGTGCTTCGGTAGCACGTATGCGCGTCATCGTCAGGGCCAGTCGGCGCGCATGACGCTTGCCGACCGCATTGATCAAATAGGGTCCAATCACCGCGGGCAGAATTCCAAACTTGGCCTCGCTGATGGCGAAACTCGCGTTATCCGCGGCGATGGCGATATCACAGGCACAGGCCAGACCCACGCCGCCGCCGAGTGCCGCACCCTGGATACGCGCCAATGTCGGTTTGGGGCTGGAATCGATTCGACTTAACATCGCCGCAAAGCGCCGTGCATCGGCCAGGTTCCATTCGCGTGATTCCTGGCTGGCGCGCTGCATCCATTTCAAATCAGCGCCTGCACTGAAATGCTTGCCGGAGCCCGCCAGCACGATAACGCGAACGCTGTCATCGTTGATCAGTTTTTCGAAGGCCAAACCGAGCTCTTCGATCATCGCTTCATCAAAGGCATTGAAGACATCGGGACGTGACATGGTTATTTGCATCACGCCGTTGCTGCGCAGGCCAAGTTCGAGGGTTTGGAATTCAGTCATCGGTCAGTCTCCAGAATCAGGCGTGCGCCTCAATGCCGATTATCCTTGTTGATTTTGCAGCAATGTGGGGGCGCAGGTATGCACCCGATAGTAAACCGGAAGCGATGGCAATGTCGATGTGTTGCGGGTTTTGCCTGCCCCGCAATCGCTAGTTGAAGCGGATGTACTCGAAGTTCACCGCCTGCAACTGGTATTTGCCATCGCGGTCGATTGAAGATGAAATGGACACTATTTGCTGTCCGTTACTAGCAGTGCAGGGCGTTGACGATGAATATGGTACTCTTCGGCAGGTTCGCGGCATTGCGAAGCGGCGGCAATAGACTGAATTAGTCGAATTGATCGGGTGTCGCCATTCGCCACATCGCGATCGGCCGGGGCGATTGATTGATAGTGTGAGGCAATTTATGGCGCTAAACCGGGCCGACC